>DDYQ01000036.1:3091-14619 GCA_002348005.1 Desulfobacteraceae bacterium UBA2230
CTGGGCGCCGTGGTGTGGTCCCTGCCAGGCCATGGGTCCAGTATTGGCTGCCCTTGCGCTTCAGTTCGGCGAGCAGGTGTCCTTTGCGAAGTGCAATGTCGACAACCATCCGACCCTTTCCGGACGCTACGGTATTAAATCGATTCCCACCCTGATTATCTTCAGTGACGGAGAACCCGTCGAGATGATGATCGGAGCGGTCGCGCAGAAAAAAGTGTCGGAAAGCATTACCAAGGTACTGGCCGGCAAAGTGACCGCCCGGCCCTTTTTCATCGCCTGATCGGGAAGCGGCGGCATAACGCGAAAAACGCCATGGCGGGTAAATTGGCGATCAGGATACCGCCTATTTCCGTCTCCACAGATGTCAGATCCCCTCGGTTCAGCCGCTGGCAGATGGGTTCCGGGTACCGCAAGCGGAGGGACGGGCCCGCCCACCGCATTAGCGTAACAGTCGCAACTTTGCGACGCAAGTGCCTGCCGGATTCGCGTCTTCGCGATGGATCCATCCGCTTTCTCCTGATCCAATCTCCCGATTCTTTCAGCACGCGGCTCTTTCGGCCGTCCGGATTTTTCTTCACAACCGGCACAGGCTTTGCTTTGTTCCTTCCCGGAAACGTAAAGGAATCCGATGCTGCTGGCTTTAACGATATGGGAGGGGCGCATTTCACCGCTTTTCGATGCCACACGCACATTGCTGATCGTGCAGATCGAAAAGGAGCGGGTGGTCGCCGAGCGGTACGAGCCTTTCGAATGCGAATCCGCCCCTTCCCGTGCCGCGCTGCTGCGCGATTTGGGGATCGAAATCCTGATCTGCGGCGGGATTTCCAACACTTTCGCCAACATGATCGAAGCCAACGGAATTACCATCTACCCTTTCATCGCGGGTGATGTGGATGAGATTTTGCAAGCGTTCATGAACGGCGCAATCGAGGGAAAAAAGTACAAACCTGCCGAGCACGAAACCGGCGGCAGTACGCCGGCGGCGGAATCAAAGATACCAGACAAGGGAGTAAAAGAAATGAAGATTGCCATCACATCCAGTGGTCCCACCCTCGATGACAGGATCGAGGCCCGCTTCGGCCGTTGTCCCTGCTTTGTGCTCGTTGACCCGGACACGCTGGAGCTTGAATCCATACCCAACCCAAATATCACCTTGGGAGGAGGCGCGGGCATCCAGTCCGCCCGATTGATGGCTGACAAGGGCGTTACAGTCGTGTTGACCGGCAACTGCGGCCCCAACGCATTTCAGACTTTCGGCGCTGCCGGCATCCAGGTGATCACCGGCGTCAGCGGGATTGTGCGCGAGGCCGTTGAGCAGTTCAAGAGCGGACAACTTGCGGTGTCTTCGGCAGCCAATCCCCGAGATCGGTGCGGCATGGGGGCTGGGATGGGACGCGGCATGGGAATGGGGCGCGGCATGGGGGTGCGCCCGCAAGTCGTAATGGGAGAATCCCCGCAGCCGGCGGGCAGCACCGAATCGACCAGCAAAGCCGCGGTCGTTTCCGGCGCGCCTCAAGACAACCTCAGTATTCTCGAGCAAACCGCCAGAAGCCTGAAACGTCAGCTCAAAGAAATTGAGACCCGGATTGAGGCTCTGACGAAACAGCGGTGACCGCCGGGGGCCTACGAGAGAAAGCAGCCCGAGCGAAGAGGAGCGGCCAATGATCATCAGTATCGCCAGTGGAAAGGGCGGAACGGGAAAGACCACGGTGGCCACCAATCTGGCCGTTTGCCTTGAGGGGGACGTGCAGCTCCTGGATTGCGATGTAGAGGAGCCGAACGCCCATCTTTTCATACACCCCGATATTCAGCGGACCGAGACCGTCACCACCCTGGTACCCGAGGTGGACCTGAAAAAATGTTCCTTTTGCGGGAAATGCGCGGAGATATGCCAATTCAAGGCGATCGTGGTCCTGGGGACCACCGTGCTGCCGTTTCATGAGTTGTGTCACAGCTGCCGGGGCTGTGTGCATGTCTGTCCGGAGGGTGCGATCACTGAAACGGGCCGCGAGCTCGGCGTGATCGAACGCGGGCACCGCAATGGTCTCGAATTCATCCATGGCAAACTGCGCGTCGGAGAAGCCATGTCGCCGCCGCTGATCCGCAAGGTCAGGGAATCCACGCGGCCTGGCGCAGTGACCATCATCGACGCACCACCCGGCACGTCGTGCCCCGTGATCGCTTCGATGAAGGGGGCGCATTTTGTTCTTCTGGTGACCGAGCCGACCCCTTTTGGCCTGCACGACCTGACGCTCGCCGTGGGGGCCGTGAGAATTCTGGGAATTTCCTGCGGTTTGGTGATCAACCGCTCGGACTTAGGCGATGATCGAGTCAGGGCCTACGCGGAAAAGGAAGGGTTGCCGGTTCTGATGGAGATTCCTTTCGAGCGCCGTATCGCCGAGGCCTATTCAAGGGGTGAGATGCTGGTCGAGGTGATGCCTGAATGGAAAGAGCGGTTCCTTGCCCTGCATCACTCCATCGGGCGCAACATCGCTGAAGCCACTGCCGAAAGGATTACAGCGCGATGAAGGAACTGGTCGTAATCAGCGGGAAAGGCGGAACCGGCAAATCCAGTCTGCTGGCTGCTTTCGCTTCTTTGACCCGGGACAAGGCGATTTGCGATGCGGATGTGGATGCGGCGGACCTGCATCTGATCATGAATCCACGCATTGTGCAGCGGCACGATTTCCTTTCCGGGCATACGGCCCGGATTGACCTGGATGCATGTACCCAGTGCGGTTTATGCCGGGAACTGTGCGTATGGAATGCAATCGGTGAGGATTTTACGGTCGATTCGATTGCGTGCGAGGGATGTGGGGTATGTTATTACTTCTGCCCGGAAAAGGCGGTTGCTTTTCCGGACAGCACCTGCGGAGAATGGTATCTTTCCGAGACGCGCTTTGGTCCGATGGCGCATGCCCGGCTGGGCATTGCCCAGGAAAATTCAGGCAAACTCGTGACCTTGATCCGGCAGCAAGGAAAAAAATTGGCGGAGGAGAGGGGGCTGGGCCTGCTGTTGACTGACGGTCCCCCGGGGATCGGCTGCCCGGTGATCGCCTCGCTAGGTGGTGCCACGGCGGTACTGATCGTGGCGGAACCAACCGTATCGGGGCGCCACGATATGGAGCGGGTGGTCCAGCTGAGTGATTTTTTCAAGATGCCGGCCATGGTGTGTATCAACAAATTCGATCTCAATCCGGATCAAACCGAAGCCATCGAAAGATACGCCCGGGAGAAAAACGTCAGCGTCATGGGAAGAATACCCTTTGACCCCGTTTTTACTCACGCGATGGTACAGGCGCAGACGATTTTCGAATATAAAGCTCTCAGCGAAGGCGCTCTGGCAGTTATAACGGTATGGCAAAATGTGGCCCGGCAACTCCAGATATGAAACAGGATCCTTGGTCAGAAGGATGCGTGCGGCAAGGAGGGGCTGCTGTGAAATGTGAAAATGCAATACTGCCATTTTCGATGATGAGGAGAAGAAGCTCCACGGTCGACTTCTTTGCGAGGACTGCTATATGGAGCTGCTCTCACCACCCAAAGCCTGTGATCCCTGGGCGGTCTTCAGCGCCAGGCGCACCCAGCAAAAGGGTGAATGTCAGCTTCGGCCGGTTCAACGCGCAATCCTGTCCGTGCTGAGTGAGGCGGGGCCGCTGTCGCCGGGGGCGCTTTGCGAACGGCTGCAGATCGATGCAGCGGACCTTGAACGTGAACTCGCTACCCTGCGCCATATGGAAAAAGTGCGCGGTGAACTCAGGAACAACCAACGCCTGATCATGCTTTGGGACACCCCCCGACTTGATGATCGGCCCTCAAATTGTTCGGAGTAAAGCGGTGAGCCGTGTTGCGCAGACCTGTTGGGCGGATCACCGCTTCCGGTTCTCGCACGTTCGGTTTCTCATCATAAAAAAATACAGGAGGGAAGTTGCGAAATGAAGAAAGCAGCAATCATCGGGTGTGGCGCTTACATGGAAAGCGGATACGGTTGCCCTGGAGAATGGCGGTGTCTTAAGGCGGCCGCCTTGGGAGAGGGAAAATTTGAAGAGGTTTCCGCGGTGATAGCATTCATCAAATGTGAGTGTCCGGGCCGCACACTGGCACCCAATACGGGCATGGCCTTCAAGCTCTCGCAGCTGAAACCCGACCTCATTTATTTAAGCTCCTGCATGGTGAATGCCAAACCTGGATGCCCCTATGCCGGCGCGGAGGAGATGGCCGGAATAATCGAGGAAAAGACTGCCATTCCGGTCGTGCTGGGGACCCATAATTACAGTTGAGCGATAACGGCGCGCCACGCCGCGGCCAGCCGGATGATCGTGAACCGCTCGCAGGTCATCTTTTCCGCCGGGCAAATCCGGTCGAAGTGGCGGCCAGAAGGATGCGGCTGTTGTCCACGCACGAACCCTGTGCAGTACCGGTGTGCAAGCACCGGCGGAATGCCTGCGGTTTCACATCCTTCGGCCAACCCCGGGCCGCACATCACGGCTGCGGATTTCGGGTCAGGAGCCCTTCCATGCGCAGGCAACTCCCGGTGATGCGCGCGATCACATCGTTTTTGATGTGCTCTTGACCATTTACAAGTAGTGGATCTTGTCAGCTTCCAGAAGAGCGGCTACAGCTTGAGGGAGTTTGAGCGGAACAATGAAGTCTTCGCTGTTGCTGACATCTTCCAGTTCGGTGCCAATGCCATCCACCACATGAAAGGTCCCACAGGAAAAGATGCCGACACCGAGATGCGTCTTTACAAAATGGGCCAGCCCCAGAAGGTTGCTCGGAAGATTCGAGGCCATGAGCCCTTCGATCTGTCCCGCCACCAGTTCTCTTAGCGCCGCATCCAGGCCCAGTTTGGCCAGTTCGCCTTTGCGGGTCATCGCCACCCCATAGGGCCCATAATAAATCGACACCGTGGGGACACGGCCGACCCTTTTTGCCATGAAGGCCATTACGTAGGCAGCATAATGATTATAGGGCTTATCCGGCCCGCTGTTGACCACGATTAAAAGGTTTTTGGTTTCCGCCATTTGACTGATCCTCCCATGCGTGGTGAATGAGATCCTGAATCTCTATGAAGTTTTATGATCTTCTCGCTGCTCCCGCGTTCAGGCTTCGCGAATGACTGCCGGTTAAAAACCGATCACATTGTCTGCCGCCTCGATCAGATCGGCAAGCTTGGAAGGCATCGCGAGTTCTCCGCAGACAAACGGAATCATGGGCTCCTGTTCCGGACTGACCAGTCCCCTTCCGATGGCACAGGCACCGCCGATATAAACCGGAACATTTTGGCTCATGGTCAGAAACAGGATAAGGTCCTCAAGATTGGGGAGGCCTGGTGCCTGTACGTTTTGGGCAACCCCGTCGGGCATGAGATAGACCGAGTTGTTGAACAGCCAGATCGTAACCTCATGGCCTTTTTCCACCAGAGCCTTGGCCGTGATGAAAGGTACGGTCGCCCGATTTGGATCTTCCGGTCCACTGTTTGCAATAATCAAGTATCGTTTCATTGCCGAGAAAATTCCCTCCTGATAACGGACCTGACCGGTCCCTTAACGTCATGTGTCCAGTGCCGAATTCGATGTTGAACTACCCATCAAGGATCATGCCAGCTATTCGTTCAAAGGCGGTTTATGACATTCCGGCTTTGAATCAAATGGGTTAATCGGCACATCCGGTCAGCAGGATGGGCTTAGAGAGATGCATAATGCAACGGCGCCGGATGGAGGTCGGCAGTACTGCAAAGCATCACGCCGCAAGCGGGTTTCTCCCGCTGGTCTCGGTGTGGGGCGGCCTGAACGGAGATTGCCGCCAGGAACTCAGGAAAGGATCAAGTTGTACTTCGGGCCAACCCTGAGGCCGCCGAGAGCGGATGATGAAGGACCCGGGAAGGGATTACAGCTCTGGTCTGTTGGCGGATGGTGGTGCAGATTTAGCTGAAAGTCCTTCGGCAGCTCAGGGTCGGAATCGGGGGTTTCTGGTTTCTTCCGTCATTGGCATGCCCCCTGCATCAGATGGAAGCGGATATGGACGAGAAGCCAACCGATAAGCGCATGAAAGTGGCATTTGCGATCTGGAATCAACGGATCGCCCCGGTATTTGATGTGGCCCGTACGATCTGTATGGTCACACTGATACCGGGCGAAGCAGTGGAAGCACATCTGGATTTTCTGCAAACCGGTCCGCCCATGGTACGGGTGGCGCACCTGGTGCAAGAGGGCATCGACACGCTGGTTTGCGGTGCCATATCGCAGTCACTGCAAAACATGCTGATCGCCAACGGTATCCGGGTGATTGCCTTCGTGGCCGGCGATTTCAAGGAAGTCTACCACGCCTGGCTGACCGGCAAGCTCGGCGAAAACACCTTTGCCATGCCCGGTTGCGGCGCGGTACGCCGGCAAGCGCGGCATGGCCGAAAACAAGAGGAGATCTACATGAAAGGGCAACGACGTGGAGGTAAAGGAGGAGGCGGCGGACAGGGACAGGGACAGGGATCCCGCAGGCCCGGCCGAGGTGGCGGGGCTGTGGCTGCCGGCCCATCCGGCGAGTGCATCTGCCCGCAGTGCGGGAGCAGGGAAGTTCACGAACGCGGGGTCCCATGTACGCAGAAGAAATGTGCAAAGTGCGGCGCCGCCATGATGCGGCAATAGGAATAAAACAGGAGGTGGCATATGCCAGGTAGAGATCGAACCGGCCCAATGGGAATGGGCGCGATGACCGGCCGCGCAGCCGGTTTCTGCGCGGCACAGAACACAGCCGGGTTTGCGCACCCGGGGTGTGGCCGAGGCTTCGGTGCGGGAATGGGCCGTGCCGGGGCAGGCCGCGGATCTCGGCGCTTCGGCAGTGCATACCGGCCATGGCGGTTTGGGAGAGGGTTTGCGCCGTCCCAGACTTCCGACCAGGAAGCGGACCGGCGCGCTGAATCGCTGCAGGAAGCGCTTGACCATATTCGTCAACGGCTGAGCGCCTTGGAAGCAAACAAATGACGCTTGCCGGCGGTTGGCCTTTATCGGCCGGGGTTCAAGTCCCCGGCCCGTTGGCCAACCGACAGCTTACTTTTGCAGGGTCAGACGCCGGGTGCCTTTGATCTGGCGAAAGGTCGCACCCTGGCTGACACAGCGCAAGGCCAGTGCAGGATCGACCACGCGTGTGCCGCAGATCGCATCGATGCGGTGGTCGAACAGCACCGGCGAAAGCGGCACCGTGTCCCCCAGCATCACCACGAAGGCCTTGGGATGGCATAGACCGATCAACTCATCAAAGGTGTGATTGGTCAGGGATGTTCCGGTGATCGCGACGACATCCGCGCTCGGCAGCATTCGGTCACCGCGGCATCGAATCGAAGGCCCGCGATCAGATCGTTCAGAATGCGCATCTCGACTTCCCTTTCCTTTTCGTGCCCCTGTCTGCAGCAAAGATTGCCGCTGCGTCAGGCTGCGCCGCCATTAGCTCGTAATCGATTCGCATGCGACATGCAACGATTGGGTCTGCTGAAAAGGGTTACGGTTTTCGGCTGCGCCCGTCGGTTTCGGGTGTTTCGATTCCCAGGGCTTTGATTTTGCGATAGAGGGTGCTGGTGTCGATGCCCAATTCACGGGCGGCGCGGCGGCGGTTCCCTTTGAAACGCCGAAGGGTTTCGGAGATGAAGTGGCATTGGAGCGTTAGAAGGTTCAACGAGCCCGGTCCTTGTTCAGAGCCTCGCGCCGCGGGCCTTAACTCGGGCGGCAGGTGGCGGATTTCGATCATCCCGCCCCGGCACAGCACAAACGCCTGTTCGATGATATTCTCCAATTCGCGGATGTTGCCCGGGAAATCGTATTCCATCAGCCGGGCGGCGGCTTCCGTGGAAATGCCGGCGATATCCTTGCCCATCAGGCGATTGAATCTGGCGATAAAATGATCCAGCAACAGCGTGATATCCTCGCGCCGTTCCTTGAGTGTGGGCAGAGCCATGTGGATGACCCGGATGCGGTAGTAGAGATCCTCCCTGAAAGTTCCCCTTTCTACCAGTTCGGAGAGGCGCTTGTTGGTGGCCGCCACCACGCGAACGTCCACGGATTTGGAGGCCGTGGCGCCCAATGGTTCGATCGTGCGGTTCTGCAATACGCGCAGGAGGCGTACTTGCAGAGCGGGTGAGATATCGCCGATCTCGTCTAAAAAAAGAGTACCCTCGTGCGCGAGTTCAAAGCGGCCGATCTTATCGCGGCGGGCATCGGTGAAAGCGCCGGCCTTGTGACCAAAGAGTTCACTTTCCAGCAAAGTATCCGGCAGAGCTGCACAATTGATGGCGACGAAGCGTTTTTTGCGGCGCGGAGACAAATTGTGGATTGCCTGGGCGAACAGCTCCTTCCCGGTTCCACTGGGACCCTCCAGAAGGACGGTGCTGCTGCTCTCGGAGATTTGCGGCAGCACCTCGAAAAGACGTCGCATGGCCGGGCTTCGTCCGACAATGTCCTCAAAAGTGTAACGGTTTTGAAGCTCTTTTTGCAGTTGCTCGATGCGGCTCAGGTCCTGGAAGGTTTCGACCCCGCCAATCACGCGGCCGGCATTGTCTTTCAAAATGGCGGTCGAGATGCGGATTGGGATGCGCCGGCCCTGGATGCTGATGATGTGCGCGGTGGCGTTGACCGTCGGCTGGCCGGTTCTGAAGGTTTCCCGCAAGGCGCACTGCTTCTCGCAGATGGTGGCATGAAAGACTTCACAGCAGGCTTTTCCGATGGCCTCATGGCGTGTAACCCCTGTGATGCGTTCCGCAGCCCGATTGAAGGATGTAATGCGCCAATCGAGGTCCACCGTAAAGACACCCTCGTTGATGGAGTCCAGAATCACATCATTGGGTTTGCCATGATAGCTGGCCATGCAGCTTCCTTTTAGGCGGGCAATTTGCAACACTTGAGGCCGTAGTAAAATTGCATTTTGCATTGCTGCTGTCAAGTTCGAATCTCCTGGAGCCGGTTTTCCGACGAGGACGTTCAGGCAGGCGCATCACGGCACCCGCGACATCTGGATCCGGACGGGCAGGTCTGGCATTAGTTTTGCTGTACTGTAAGCTACAACCGACCGCAAGGGTCCGGTACGCCGCGGCGTTCAGGCGTTGCGCGTCCGTTATACTCCGAGGAGGCATTATGGGTGAAGAAATGGAAATCGGCTGTGCACGGCCCACGGGAGGACCGGTCGGCGAATCAGCCCAAACAGAAGGCATCCCCGCGTTCAAAACTGTTCAGGAGACGGCAGCGATGATTAAAGTCGGCAAAAAGGCACCCGATTTCACGGCACCGGCATTTCACCAGGGAAGATTCGTGTCGGTAAGGCTTTCCGAATATTTAGGCAAATGGATCCTGCTGTGCTTCTATCCGGGTGATTTCACATTTGTCTGAGCGACCGAAATTTCGGCGGTCGCCGCAAAATATGCAGAGTTTCAAAAGCTGGGTGTGGAAATTCTCTCGATGAGCATTGACAGTGTTTTCGTTCATAAAATGTGGAACGACAATGAATTGTCGAAAATGGTGTCGAACGGGGTTCCGTTTCCGATGTTGTCCGATGCGGGCGGAAGGGTCGGAAAAGTATTCGGCATTTTCGATGAAGAGGCCGGCGTCGAAACGCGCGGCAGATTCATCATCGATCCCGAAGGCGTGGTGCAGGGTTATGAAGTATTGACCCCGCCGGTGGGGCGCAATGTTCAGGAGACCATTCGGCAGGTGCAGGCCTTTCAGGTGGTCAGAGAGAGCAAGGGCAAACAGGCGACCCCCTCCGGATGGCAGCCGGGGAAAATCACACTCAAACCAGGTCCGGATCTGGTCGGCAAAGTATGGGAGGTGTGGAAGACCGAAATGGCGTTCTAATGACCGATGGCTGCCAGCTCGCTGTCCTCGTGAACCTATTCCGAAAGGAGCGAAGTCATGGCAAAATTGAAAAATCAAATTCAAAAGGCCGCGGAAGCGGCACAAGAAGTCCATTGCCCCTACTGCCTGAAGAATACGTTGGTTGTCCCGGCAGCGGATTATCAACCGATCTATGCCGACTGCACCCTTTGCGGCAGGCAATTCATTGTAGAAAGAATCGAAGACGGCATTAAAACGCTGCAGGTTGAAGGCGCTCCCTGTTGTGAGGACCCGGATCGCCGGGCGATTGAAACGAGCCTCGGTGATGAGGATTGATGAAGGCGTTTCCTGTTCCAGGTCGCTCCTTTCTTTTTTTTTCGTCACGTCTTTCGGCAACGGTTGGCATGCTCATGCGAAAATATTGTCAGGCTTGTATGGGTGCGCACCCTCCACGACCGGCACACCTGATTTTTGCTTGATTTTGGCGATCAGCGCCTCTTTGTAAGGGCAGTGATCGGTAATGCACGGCCCGATATGGACTGCGGTGATTTTCTCCTGCATGGGCTGATTCCACAATTTGACCTGGGCCAGGCGCGTTACGATAGTGGCGCCCGGGCAGTCGCCGCAATTTAAAAGTCCGATCACTTCGGCCGGCTTGTCCATGTAACGTTGAAATTCCCCCTCGCGGCGATTGAATCCGACCATGCAGCGAGAACATCCGATGCAGACATCATCCATGGCTTTTTTGCAGCCGACGATCAAAATCTTTTCCATTTTTTTTACCTCCGCAAGCAAAAGATAACGTGTTGTTCGAAATGGAGCCGGGTTACAAGAATGAGCCCGGCGGGATCCGCCGGGCTCCGGGCATGGAAAGAAAGAGTAAGTAAAAAGTAAATGGAGGTATAGATGGACAACTTACTCGCCATGGAACTTTTGCAACATGTGCGCCAATGTTACAATTCCGGTTAACGTCATTTTCGGTATAAAGCTTGCCGTTTACCGAGCCGCCCTTGGAAAATACCGGCGAGAGTTCGTCACCGAAGCACCGGTATTTTACGAACATGATGAATGGATCTGATCGCCGGATTGCGACGGTAGCACTTGCAGCGTCGCAATCCGGCGACGCTAAATCACGAGGCGGTATTAAACTCCCCTCTTCTTTCTGGGATGTGGGACCGTCCATTGATTTTAGGAGAGGTATTTTGGGCATACGGGTTTCGCGAGCGGTCAACGAAGACGCCTGGTGGATTGGATAGCCGCAGGACACATTCTGATTTAAACCTCGGAGAGCAGGTTGCGTTCTATAGGCCGGGTTGGCATATCTTCTGCACCTGCTTGCAAAAAGCGAGTTGCCATTGGAGGCAGAAAATTGGGTAGCAAAAGGAGGTTTCCCAGCCATGGAGGAGGTCATTAGATTCGGCAGAACAAAAAAAAGCATCTTTCTTGATCAGGTCAAGCAACTGCTGCCCGACGGGGGGAATTTGAACCTTTGCCTCACGTGCGGCGCCTGTGCTTCCGGATGTCCGGCGACGGGTCTGGAGAACATGGATCCGCGCAAGTTTTTGCGGATGGCGGCCTTGGGAATGGACGATGAAATTCTGAAATCCGACTGGGTCTGGATGTGTTCGATGTGTCAGCGCTGTATTTACGTCTGCCCGATGAAAATCAATATTCCCCAATTGATTTATAACGCCCGCGCCGCCTGGCCGCGGG
>DDYQ01000053.1 GCA_002348005.1 Desulfobacteraceae bacterium UBA2230
TGTCGGCGGGAACCGTTTTGGTCGCAATCGCGCCGGAGGGAACGGCCGCTGATCATCCGCCTGTTCTCTTCAGCGAAAAAGCCGTGTGTCCGAAATGCTCTTTCGGCATTCCCGAATTCAATCCGGCCAGTTTTTCTTTCAATTCGCCGCAGGGCGCATGTCCGGAGTGCTCCGGTTCGGGTATCCAGGCGCACTTTGATCCTGATCTGTTAATTCACGATTTATCATTATCTTTGTCGGAAGGAGCCTTGACCGTGTGGACCCGTCGGCGGTCCACCCGCTTTATCGAATTTCTGCACGCCTTCGCCCAACGGTACGGAACCGATATCCACACACCATTTGCAAGTCTTCCGGAAGAATTTAAGAATGCTCTTTTCTACGGAACCGGCGAGGGCGGCTGTGTGCCGACGAATGACTTCGGAAGGTCAATTGCGTTTGAAGGGCTTGTACCATTGCTCCAGCGTCGCTTGCGGAAGGCCGAAGCCAAACATACTGCCGCCGGACTACACAAATTCATGGCTTTCAAACCCTGTCCGGCGTGTCAGGGAGCGCGGCTGAGACCTGAGGCCCGGTCGGTTAAAATTAACACGCTGTCCATTCATCATATTGCGGCAATGCCGGTCAGAGAGGCGCTGCTGTTCCTGAAGCGGCTTTCCATAGAGGGGCAAAGGGCGCCGGTCGCCGAACGGGTGCTTCGTGAGATCACCCTGCGGCTGGAATTCCTGCAGGATGTCGGACTGGCCTATATTTCTCTCGATCGCAACGCGCATTCATTGTCCAGCGGCGAATTGCAGCGTATTCGTCTGGCGACCCAGATGGGCGCGGGGCTGACAGGGGTGCTTTATGTTCTGGATGAGCCCAGCATCGGACTGCACTCAAAAGACCACCACATGCTGATGCATACACTTGCCCGTATGCGCGATATGGGAAATACGATACTGGTGGTGGAACATGACCGGCAGACGATTATGTCAGCCGATCACGTGATCGAACTAGGACCCGGCGCCGGGGTTCGGGGAGGCCGCATTGTCTTCAGCGGTCCGCCCGAAGCGCTGCTCTCCAGCGATTCGCTCACCGGACAGTATATCAGCGGGCGACTCACCATCTCCGGGCCCGCCAGGCGCAGATCCGGTACGGGGAGAAGCATCCGTCTCAGCGGCGCCACACATCACAATTTAAAAAATCTCCAAGTCGATTTTCGCCTCGGTTGTCTGACCTGTGTGACCGGCGTTTCGGGATCAGGAAAATCGTCGCTGGTAATCGATACATTGTACGGGGCGCTGATGCAGCGCTTAGCCCGCAGACCGATGCGCAGCGGGCGGTACAGCACCATCAGCGGCCTCGAGCACGTGGACACAGTCATCAGTATCGACCAATTGCCCCTTGGCCGCACGCCCCGGTCCAATGCAGCCACTTATATCGGGCTGTTCGCCTTTATCCGCGAACTGTACTCCAAAACGCCTGATGCCCGCGTGCGCGGGTATACATCAGGAAGATTCAGTTTCAATGCCCGGGGAGGGCGTTGCGAAGCGTGCCGCGGAGACGGCGTGGTCAAGGTCGAAATGCATTTCCTTCCCGATTTCTACGTGCCCTGTGAGACCTGTCGCGGAAAGCGTTACAACCGTGAAACTCTGGAAGTCCGTTTCAAGGGCCGCTCCATCGCCGACGTGCTGGCGATGACGGCCGATGAGGCAATGCGCCTCTTCGCGCATATGGGTGTGATCCGCCAGCGCTTGCAGACGCTGGTGGATGTCGGATTGGGGTATCTTCAGCTGGGTCAGGCTGGCACTACGCTCTCGGGTGGTGAAGCCCAGCGCATCAAACTGGCCCGTGAACTGAGCAAACGGGCGACCGGCCGTACGGTTTACATTCTGGACGAACCCACCACCGGATTGCATCTTCACGATATCCATCAACTGATGCGGGTTCTGAATCGTCTGGTGGATGCGGGCAACACCGTGATCATGATCGAGCATCATCTGGACATCATCAAAGCAGCCGATCAGGTTATCGATCTGGGTCCCGAAGGAGGTGATGGCGGGGGATATGTAATCGGTGCCGGGACCCCGGAACAGATCGCAGCCAATGAAAATTCCGATACTGGTAAATTTCTGTCGGCGGCCCTGGCCCGAACATAGAAAAGGCCCTCCCCAATAAGAGAAGGGCCTTTTTCGGAAGAAAAAAGCTTAGCCTTGGAGCAGCGGCAGGAGAGCATCCTGACCGGGAACCTTGGTAATGATCATCAGGGCGATAACCAGCGCGTAAATACACAGCGACTNNCCAGACCGATCAGCATGGTCACGGTCACTTTGCCTGAAGATTCCGGATTGCGGGCAATGCCTTCAACAGCCGCCCGAAGTCCGAGACCTTGTGCAATGCCGGTTCCAAATGCTGCGATAGCGATTCCGAAACCAGCTGCCATAACACACGCAATGTAAAGTTCTAGTACGCTCATTTACCTCTTCCTCCTTCTAAAGTTGATGTATGTCGGCTTCTTCCATTCTCGCGCAGAGCGAAAAGCAATGACAATGTGTGTTAGTGCGCATGCTCCATGGCACCACTGAAGTAAATGATCGACAGCAGGAAGAATACAAAGGCCTGCACGAACGCCACGAATATGCCCAACCCCATAATGGGCAGCGGTGCAAGGAAAAAGCCGGCCAGGCCGAACAAGATGGCCAGAACGATTTCATGCCCCATCATGTTTCCGAAAA
>DDYQ01000134.1 GCA_002348005.1 Desulfobacteraceae bacterium UBA2230
GTTTGATAATGCACATTTCGCCGCTATCCAGCGCAATGGCCCGTTTGACCCAGTGTTTGACTTCGTCATCCAGGCCGAAACGCCCTTCCCGGGCGTTGTTGCGAATCAGGTAGGCGTTGCTGCCCAGCAACAGGACATCACCGTAACTCACATTGAAATAATCGGACGCATCCCGGTGAATGCGCAGATCGGCGGGCGACCAGTCATCCGGCATCAGCCTGGCCATTTTTTCGAGAATGAATTCCTGATCAATCATCGGCGGTTCCCCAAGCCAAGGAAAATATCCCTCCGGCGAGGATTCAATCAAGCTTTTTCTCGGCGGTGCCATGCGAACCGCCGGCACAGAGCCGCCTCGGCGGTACAGAACGGACAGCCGCTGCATTCGGCGGCATGTACGACCGATGCAGCGGCAGCCCAATGGACTCCGGTCTGCGGTTGACTGCCCGACCCGTGCAAGCGGAATGCAGGCCGGCACCGAAGCGAGCAGAAGATGCGCAATGTCACCGGGGCGGGGAGCTTAAGACAAGATACCATCATTGACTCGGGCTGCGGCACTTTCTATAATCGATCATTTTCAATCAGGAGGCGACGACATGTCCTCCAACGCCGATTGGCGGATTCTCATCATCGACGACGAACCGGATATCCGCGAGGTCGTCGGGCTTTCCCTGAGAGACGCCGGGTACGTGATCGAAACCGCCTGTGACGGTCTGGACGGGATCGAACGCTGCCCGAAGTTCGATCCGCACATCGTGCTCACCGATATCCGCATGCCGCGCATGGACGGCATCCAGGTCCTGGAACAGCTCAAAAAGGATCGCCCGCACGTGGAAGTGGTCGTGGCCACCGCCTTCGGCGAAATGGCGCTGGCCATTAAATCGCTGCAACTCGACGCTTCCGATTTCATCACCAAGCCCATCGATCACGGCGCCCTGATGATCGCCCTGGAACGCGCCCGGGAGCGCTTCACCTCACGCAGGAAGCTTCAGGATTACACCCGTTTTCTCGAAGAAGGCTGGGCCGAGACCACCCAGGAACTGCTGGCCACTTTTTCCTACCAGCAGAAGTTGATCGAAAGCTCGATGGACGGGATTCTGGGATGCGATGCCCAGGAGCGTGTCGTTACGTACAACCGCAGCCTGGAACGCATGCTCGGCTACACACGCGGCGAGGCCCGGCAGCAGATGACCCTGGGGCAGTTTTTCGAAAGCGATCAACTGGCGCGCATCAAGGACGCATTGAGCAGTGAGGAGTCCGGCGGCTCCGACCAGCTGGCGCTCCTCGAAGCCCGCATGAAAGCCAAAGACGGAACCCCGATACCGGTTCAACTCAGCGCCACGCTGCTGATGGAGCAGGGGCGCTCCGAGGGGCTGGTCTGTTTCATCCGCGACCTGCGCCGCATTCGTCGTCTGGAGCAGCAGATGTCCGATCAGGCGCGCATATTGCATCAGGACAAGATGATGTCCCTGGGCCGCCTGGCGGCGAGCGTGGCCCACGAAATCAACAACCCGCTTTCCGGGGTGCTCAACTATGTGCGCCTCATGCTGCGGATGATCGCCGGAGGCGCAGCGGGCAAAGAGCAAATCGAAAAATTCCGGCGCTACCTGGAAACGGTTGAAAAAGAGGTGGACCGCTGTGCGCGCATCGTGAGCAGTCTTCTGACTTTTGCCCGCAAATCTCCGGCGGCCTTCGGGCCTGTGGATATCGCCGAACTGATGTCGCGCAGCGTCGTTTTGAGCCGCCACCGGCTCGAACTGGGCAACATCGCCCTGACGACCGAAATCGCCCCCGACCTGCCGCGGGTGAACGGGGACGGCAATCAGTTGCAGCAATGCCTGATCAACCTGATCTTCAATGCCGTGGATGCCATGCCCGCCGGCGGCAAGTTGGTATTGCACGCCCAGCGGGAGGATTCCGGCCGCATCGTGGCGCTGTCGGTCAAGGACAGCGGCGCAGGCATCGCCGAGGCGCAACGGCCGCACATCTTCGAACCCTTTTTCACCACCAAGCAGGAGGGCCAGGGCACGGGGCTCGGGCTCTCCACCTCCTACGGCATCATCGAGCGCCACCGCGGCACGATTGAGGTCGAAAGCTCACCCGGAAAGGGCGCTACATTTACGATCCGATTGCCGGCCGCGCAATAGGACGGGCAAATTCGGAGAGAGCAGGATCACGGCATGAACGAGACCCGAGACAAGCGCGAGACCGACCCATTGAGTGTCTCATGCCGTCAATGGCTCGACGTTCTGGACGAGCTCAATGTCGGGGCGTTCACGGTCAACCTGAACCACCAGATCACGGCCATCAATCACTGCGCCCAGGCGCTGATCGGCCTGCGCGGCGACGAAGTGCTGCAGCGCGACTGCCGCGAAGTCTTCACCGGGGTGCCGTGCATGGTGGAGTGCATTATCAGCGGCGGTGGGGGGGCTACGACGCAAAACCATACCACCCTGCGTCCAGTCGACGAAGCGGAAAGTCCTTATCAGGTCACCCGCATTGCCACCCCCATCTATACCGCCGACCGCCAGGCCGCGGGATGCCTGACCATTCTGCAGGACCACTCGCCGATCAGCGACCTGATCAACCGCCTGCGCTATGAAGAACGCAGCCTGAAAAATATTCTCGACAGCCTCGACATCGGGGTGTTCACAGTGAACAGAGGGGGGTTGATCACCTTTTTCAACACCGCCGCGGAAAGCGTTTCGGGCTATGACCGCAGCGAGGTCCTGGGCCAAGCCTGCTCGATGCTGTTCGAAAATGAAACCGCCAGGGATGTCTGCCTTCTGAAGGAAGCCATCGGAAAGGGCCGGCCGCGGAGCTATCAGTGGGGCCGGCTGATCGACAGAGAAGGCGGCGCCATTCCGATCCGCGCCAACTATATGGCCCTGCGCGATGAGAAGAATACCGTCGTCGGCGGACTGGCGACCTTTCAGGACATGACCCTGGTGCAGCAGCTCAATCAGGCGATCCACAAACATTATACCTTCGCCGACATGATCGGCAAAAGTCCCCGCATGCAGCGCCTTTTCGAGATGATCCCGGTGGTGGCGGCCAGTTCGGCCAGCGTGCTGATCGAAGGGCCCACCGGAACCGGAAAGGACCTGCTGGCCAAGATCATTCATTCCAACAGCCCGCGCGCCGCCAAGCCCTGGGTCAAGATCAACTGTGCCGCCATACCCGAGAGCCTGCTCGAATCGGAATTTTTCGGATACGCCAAGGGCGCTTTCACCGGCGCCGAACGCGACAAGCCGGGCCGTTTCCAGGAAGCCGACGGCGGCACCATTTTCCTGGACGAAATCGGCGATCTGCCGCTGGCGCTGCAGGCCAAACTGCTGCGGGTGCTGGAGGACAAGGAGTTCTACCCACTGGGCGGACGCCATACGCTCAAGGTCGACGTACGCATCATCTCGGCCACCAACCGCCAGCTGGATCGACTGGTTGCCGAGCGGCAGTTCCGCGAGGATCTTTTCTACCGTCTCAACGTGGTGACTATCACCATGC
>DDYQ01000047.1:0-2798 GCA_002348005.1 Desulfobacteraceae bacterium UBA2230
CGGATCAGCCTGCCGGTCAACCGGACGGAAAATTGATCCCTGACGATAGGACAAGCGATTGAAGGAGTACAGCTATGACAACAGCCAGCGTATTACTGGTGGACGATGAGGTGCCGTTTGTCGATGCCATGACCCGGCGCCTGACCAAACGCGACATCGACATCCAGGCGGCTTATTCCGGCGAAGAGGCGCTGGATAAGCTGGCCCAGACCAACGCGATCGAAGTGGTCATTCTGGATATCAAAATGCCTGGTTTGGACGGAATGGAAACGCTTCGCGAAATTCGCCGCCGATTTCCCCTGGTGGAAGTCATCATGCTGACCGNNAGCGCGTATCAAGGAAATCACCAGCCGACGCGTCTAGAGGAGGCAAGAAATGGGCGAGGCCACCGGCGCGGGCGAGCCGATCCAGGTGCTGTTGATCGATGATGAAAAAGGTTTTGTGGATATTCTGGCCAAACGTCTGGCCAAACGGAACATCATCGTGACCCAGACCTTCAGCGGACAGGAAGGAATAAGGGCGCTGCGCAAAAATGAGTTCGACCTGGTGCTGCTGGATCTCAAAATGGAGGACATGGATGGCCTTGAGGTGCTGAAAATCATCAAGATCATGGCGCCTGAAATTCCGGTGATCATGCTGTCCGGCCATGCCTCGGACGAGGCCGCCAACCGGGGCATGGAGGCCGGTGCCTTCGATTATCTGACCAAACCTTATGAACTGACCGATTTAGTCCACAAAATCAATCAGGCGATCCGCAAACCCCCATCCACATGAAAGGCACTCCAGGGGTTTGTTCGATCACCGCGCCTTTTCGTAGATGTCGATCGTCGGGAAAAGTCCCTTGCGCGTACCGGTCGTATACGGCTGAATGATATTGAAGGAGATATTCTGGTCCTGCTGAGCATGACCCCGAGCCTGCCGCCCGTCAAAATAAGCCCCGTTGGCTGTCAGAATGACCTCGATGCGGCGCTGAAATCCTTCCACGAACGCCTTTCCGCTGCCCTGAAAATGAAGACGTCCCTGTCGGAAACTGCTGTTGCTTTGCGACAGCTTTTCCAGGGCGATGCTGTTTTCAGCAAGGTCTTCCGCATTGCGAATCAATCCCCAGACCAGGTGTTCGGGAGGAATCGCCAGCCGCTGTTGAAGATCGATAATGGTATGCGGCATTACGATGGTGTCGCGGCCGATGGATAACGGCGCATCAGCTGCGCCGTGCAGGAATGAATTGAATCCTACGAACACCTTTTCACCCAGGCGGGCATTGATGATTTTGGCGCCATGGGCCGTTACATTGAAGCCTTCCAGTCTGGCATTGATGATGTAGCAATTTTCCTGAGCGTTGGCCCCCTTGCCCAGATCGGCATTTTCTAAATAGGCGCGCTGCGCCACCAATACATTTTCGGCCAGTTGAGTGCGTCCTCGCACCACGGCATACCGGTTCAGAGCGGTTCCACGATAGGTCTTGTCAGGACGGTCGAGGTGTACGACGTCGAAAATTTCCTGAAAGTGCGGCTTGCGTGACTCGACAAAATCGAACAACCGGCCGCGGGCGCCGCGTTCCGGGTCGAAATCGATATAGCGGCGCAACACTTCCCCGGGGAACTGGTACAGGAAATGGAAGGTATAGCCATTGCTGATCCAGATGCTGCCCGGTTCGACCTGAGTATGGGAGAGTTCTCCGGTCTGGATGTACGCGAATGCTCCGATTTCGCAGTCGTGAACGGTTGTCAGGTCAAGGGTGGCGAAAGGGCCTAAAAAGCAGCCGCGCATGGGGGCGCCATGAATATTGGCGTAAGGTGCGGCGATGGTGTTCACGATCGGGTAGTATTCGGGAAACTCGGGATCGTGATTAAAACTGTGCACCAGCGTTTTGATCAGAAAAGAATGCTGCACGCGGATGCATTCGTCCTGATGCATAAAGAGGTCGCGCTCGTTCAGGCGCAACTGAGTTCCCTGGCGCTTGAGTTCGTCACCGCGAACGTCCGTTTTATACAGGACTGAATCGTTGACGTGGCACTTGCCCAGAAAATAGCTCCCGGCCAGGCTGGAGTGTCCAAAGTGAAAGTCGATGGGGTGATGGGCGGTGATCCCGTAAAATCCGTAGAATTTCAGGAATTGTTTCATGGGCAGGGCCGTGCGGGTGTAGCGTCCGGAATCGAAGTTAAATTCCCGCAGGTTGGTATCCACACGTCGGGTGATTTCCGTAATCAGGTTCTCTAACTGCTTCATGGTTGTCTCCTGGCAGGCCGGCTAAAGCGGGGAACTAGACTGAGATACCCCATGATCGAGCACGATGAATTCGTAAAAGTTTGCACCCCTTTCAGGCAGAGGTTGAGTCAAGTATCCAAGGCGGGCAGTTGATTGCCCCGACGCGTGAGGATTTCGGCCCTTGCGGGTCAGCAGGCGTTTCCCTGCAAAAAAGGGGGAGATATCGGTTTCCCGACACCTCCCCCTTGATTTATCGCGGTCTAAAGGCCGCCATGCGCTTATTCGCCAGTGGCTGCTTTGTGGGTTTTGATTTTGACTTTTTCAGTCAGTCCTTCGTAGTACTCACGCAGGATGGCCACAACTTCGTCCCGCCCGAAGTGATCGGGCATCTGGCCGCCTTCGCTGAGAATTTTGCGCAGCATGGTGCCGGAGAGGATCACGCGGTTTTCTTTGCCATGCGGACAGGTTCGCAGGGAGGCCATGCCGTCGCACTTGTGGCAGTAGAAGGTCCAGTCGATCTTCAACGGGGAGCACAGCAACGCCTTGCCGGGCTCGCTCGGTTTGGGAATCTTGTCGAAGATGGTCTGGGC
>DDYQ01000047.1:2834-3501 GCA_002348005.1 Desulfobacteraceae bacterium UBA2230
TAGTTCTGGCGGAAGGTGGCATGCAACAAGCCTTCGCGCGGACCGGCATAGCGCATATCCAGAGGATAGCCGCCTTGCACGACGTTCTTTTCCACGAAATGGTGCTTAACCAAGGTGTCGATGCAGCGGACACGCACTTCGGCGGGGATGTCGCCGGGCTTCAGATTGCCCACCAGGGAATGAATATAGACGCCATCGCATACTTCCACCGCGATCTTGCACAGGTACTCATGGGAACGGTGCATGGGATTGCGCAGTTGCAGGGCGGCGATTTCAGTCCAGCCGCGCTCTTCGAAAATCTTTCGCGATTCGGCCGGGCGGTGATAGACCCCGGCGTACTTTTTGGGGTACTCGCCTTCGCTGAGCACCTTGACCGGTCCGGCCAAATTGACCTCTTTCTGGTTCATCACCATCTGGACGCCGGGGTGATCGTCTTTAGCGATTTTCCAAAATTCTTCGGTCGTTTTGGTGCCTTCGCCCATGAAGATCTTTTCGCATTCGTATTTCTTGTCCGCTTCGGTCATCTCGAATTTCTCGGTGACCTTCATGGTGGCATAGGTCTCACCTTTGTTGACCAGAGCAATCTCATCGCCAACTTTGATATCACCGGCAACGGCAGCGGACACGTCCAAGGTGATCGGTACCGGCCAGAAGGTGCCGTCGGCCA
>DDYQ01000050.1 GCA_002348005.1 Desulfobacteraceae bacterium UBA2230
GGGGCCTTTCATCGACGCCTTGCTGTTCAGCCTCGAGCGTCTGGTGTCGGTAGCCGAGCGCCACGGCGTTACACTGGTCCTCGAGAACCGCTTCCATTATCACGAGCTGCCCGGCTACGACGACTTTGAGTCGATCTTGAGGTGCTTTGACGGGGCTCCCCGAGGATACTGGCACGATACGGGCCATGCCCACGCTCAGCAGATGCTCGGTGTCGCAACCCAAGCCGAGTGGCTGAAGCGCTATGAATCGCATCTGAGAGGATTTCACCTGCACGATTCGCGCGGTTTCGATGACCACCTGCCTCCGGGGGAGGGCGATATCGACTGGAACGGAGTGCGTCCCTATTTCGTACCGGAACGGCCGTTGGTACTGGAGTTAGCGCCGGGTACAGCCCCGGATCAGATATGCCGTGCAGTCGAATTTGTGCGGGACCTCTTATCCGGAAAAAATGAGGTGCCACCCAGCTAATTTTCACTTGACTCACCGATTAAATTCATTTAGTAATTCCCGATTCTGAACCAGGAACAGGGAGCGCGAACGTGAAGAAGTATACCTATAATGCCAAGAATTCCGATAATCCGGGCAAATGGTGGGTTGTCGATGCCGATGGCGCTATACTGGGCCGACTGGCGACGGAGATCGCATCACGCCTGCGAGGCAAACATAATCCTTTGTTTACGCCGCATGTGGATATGGGCGATTCGGTGGTGGTCATCAACGCCGCTAAAATCAAACTCACCGGCCGCAAATGGGAACAGAAAATGTACTATCGCCACAGCGGCTATATCGGCGGTCTAAAGACGACTTCGGCACGCCACATGAAGGAAAGAAAACCGGAAGAATTGATCACGCATGCCGTACGCGGGATGCTGCCCAAGACTCGATTGGGGCGCAAACTGGCCACCAAACTGAGGGTCTATGCCGGGGCCGAGCATCCGCACGAGGCACAGCAGCCGGAAACGATGACGCTCTAAAGTAAACAACGCATAGCATTTCGGGGATATTATGCCACAGCAAACGACCTATTACGCAACCGGAAAACGCAAGAATGCCATCGCCAGAACCTGGATCACACCAGGCAAGGGTGAAATATCGATCAATGGCCGAACTCTGGATGACTATTTCAAAGTGTACATGGCCAAAACCATCATCACCCAACCGCTTATGCTGACCAACAACCAGGAGAAGTTCGATATCCGTATTCAGGTCATGGGCGGCGGCATCATCGGCCAGGCCGGCGCCATCCGCCACGGCATCACCAGGGCCCTGATCAGCTTTGACGAGCAGTTGCGGCCGGTTCTGAAAAAGGCGGGTTTCGTACGGCGCGATCCACGCGAAAAAGAGCGCAAGAAATATGGCCAGAAAGGCGCGCGCGCGCGCTTCCAGTTCTCAAAACGTTAATACCCGTTTCAACCAAAATTCAAGGGAACCTGCTCGCCAGGCTCCCTTTTTTTATGTGTGCGCAACCGTTGTCGCCACGACGGACGGTTGCTTTTCACCACAATGCGGATGTCGGCGACCCCATTTCGGCGCGGATGCGCACCCTGCAAAGCCGCGCCCTGCGGAAACTTTGCCGATCACTTGCCACTGACGGTCAGACGGTTCGGATTACGTGAATGTCGGCAGGATAACGGGTGAGTGCTTCGAGTCCGTTGGGTGTAACCACATGTGAGTTCTCGATACCCACCACCCCCTGCTCCGGAAATATGACCTTGGGCTCCAGAGCGATGACCATACCTTCCACAAGGCGCATCTCCTGTCCCTGGGCCAGAAAGGGGAATTCATCCAACTCCAATCCGATGCCATGTCCGACGAAGCGGATGCGCTCCGGCCCGAAGCCCATGAAGTGATCGCCCCATCCAGCTTCGGCGGCCATGGCGACGGCGCGATCGTAAACCTCACCGGCTTCCATTCCCGGCCGGACCATCGACTTGATCCGAGTCTCGATGCTCAACATGGCCGCGTGCGCGGCCATCAGGTTGTCCGGCAGATCACCTATGCTGAAAATCCGCGTATGATCGGCGATATAGCCCTTATAGGCGAACACATAATCGACCAGGATCGGTTGGTGGGGGCGGAGACGGTTAAAACCGGCGCCTTGGGCCACCGCGGGGCTGGTGGCGCTGCCGCCGGTGGGGGAAGCGAGGTAGCTGGGCACTGCCGCCGAAGGCCCGCACATCAAGTGGCCATAAAAGAGTTCATTGCCCCATAGCCGCATGCGCACGACGCCCTGATGCCCCAACTCGCGGGCGAACCCTTCCAGTTGGCCGGCCAAAGCGATTTCGGAGATTCCCTCACGCAGCAATTCGGGTACATGGCCGGCCACTTGATCCGCAAGCCCGGCGGCCTGGGCGATAATCTCCAGTTCATACTCGGATTTCACCGACCTGAGCGTGCGCACAGAAGTCGATATGTCCACCAGTTGGACGCCCTCGAACAACTGGCTGTACATGAGGTAAAGGTTGGCCGGCAGGACATCCAGCTCCAGACCGAGACGCCTCGGTTTGCGGATGCCGTAATCCTTGAGCAGCGAGGGTATCTTTCGAGGGCTCGAAAACGGAATGATCCGATTCAGGGGCGACTCGGCCTGGGCACGTTCGAAACTTTTGCGGGCCATCAGCAGGGCCGGTCCATCGGCGGGCACATAAAGATGACTTTGTTGAATGGTCCCGCTGAAATAGAAAAGATCGACCGGCTGCAGGATCAGGGCACCGTCCAGTTCCTGCTGCCGAAGGACGGTCTGGAGGCGATCGATGCGGATATTGATCTCTTCGGCCGGTGTATTAGCATCAGTTTCAAACATATATTCACCTCTTACCTTGCACTCGACTGAAATTGCGGCAGGTTGGGATAACTGCAGCAGGAATATGCCCTGCTTTGAAAAAATGTCAAGGACTGTTGCGGTTTAGTTCGGAAGCTATTGATATTTGGACAAATTTCAGGTAAACAGGGCAAAAAAACTTGAGCTGCGGGTTTAGACCCATATCCGAGTCGTCTGATAAAGCGTTTTATATCCCGTACGGTTGCAGTCACTATCGGTTGCTAAGCCTGTATATCACAAAAGGACTGTGTAACGATGAAGTATCTGGCAGCGCTCGCGGCAGCGCTCTTCAGCACAGGGTTTTGCGGAGTTGACCATGCGGTAAGCGAAGTGAAGGGAAATCCGGTTACGATTTCCCACGCGATTGCCATGAATGGAGAACCGAAATACGGACCTGAGTTCGAACACTTCGAATACGCCAATCCTCAAGCTCCCAAGGAAGGTTTGCTGCGTCAAGCCGCGATCGGAACCTTTGACTCGCTCAACGGGTTTGTCGCCAAAGGCAATCCGGCCGAGGGTCTGGAGGCGATCTACGATACCCTGATGGTGGGTTCGGGTGACGAACCATTCACCCAATACGGCCTGGTCGCCGAAAAGATCGAGTATCCCGCGGACCGCTCCTGGGTCATCTTTCACATCAACCCAAAGGCCCGCTTCCAAGACGGAACTCCGGTCAAGGCGTCGGACGTGGCGTTTACCTTCAAAACCTTGGTGGATAAAGGTTCACCCCTTTACGCGCGCTACTACGCCGACATCACCGACGTCAGTGTTCTGGATGCGGAGCGGGTCAAGTTCAGCTTCGGCGGTACGACCAACCGTGAACTGCCGCTGATTCTCGGCCAGTTGGCGGTCCTGCCCGAACACTATTGGCGTGAACGGGATTTCAGCCAGACGACGCTGGAGGCGCCGCTGGGCTCCGGTCCCTATCAGGTGGTGCGCCTCGATCAGGGACGCTCGATCACCTATGCCCGGAACGATGACTACTGGGCCCGTGACCTGCCGGTCAACCGCGGGCGCTTCAATTTCAGACGTATCCGTTATGACTATTACGGCGACGCCACGGTGGCATTGGCGGCATTCAAAAGCGGGGAATACGATTTTCGTCAGGAAAACATCGCCAAGCAGTGGGCCACGGCCTATGTGGGACCGCCATTCGACCAGGGGTTGATCAAAAAGGAAACCATCGAACACGATATCCCCGCTGGCATGCAATGCTTTGCAATGAACCAGCGCCGTCCTCTGTTCGGCGATCGACGGGTACGCAATGCGCTGGCCCACGCTTTCGATTTTGAGTGGACCAACCAGCACCTTTTCTATGGTATGTACGAGCGCACGGACTCTTATTTCGAAAATTCCGAGATGGAGGCGGTCGGTCCGCCTTCCCCGGCGGAATTGGAGATTCTGGAGCCGCTGCGCGAACACCTCTGGCCTGAAGTGTATTCACAGGATTACACCCCTCCCTCCACGGAAGGCGAACACGGTCTGCGCAGCAACCTGCGAAAGGCGCTGGATCTTCTCGGCGAGGCCGGGTGGCAGGTCAGGGACGGGGCCCTGCGCGACAGCGACGGCACTCCCTTTGTTTTTGAAATTCTGCTGCAGCAACCCTCATTCGAGCGCGTGGTGCTGCCCTATGTCGCCAACCTGAAGCGGCTGGGAATCGGCACCAACGTTCGTGTCGTAGACAGCTCCCAGTATATCAACCGCCTGCGCAGTTTCGATTTCGACATGATCGTGGCATCGTTCGGCCAATCGCTTTCGCCAGGCAACGAACAGCGCTGGTATTGGCATTCCGAGGCCGCCCAGGTGCCCGGCACCCGCAATTACGCCGGTATCCGGAACGAGGCGATCGATAAATTGGTGGAGTTGATCATTACCGCTGAAACGCGTGAAGACCTGGTAACCCGCTGCAAGGCCCTCGACCGTGCGCTGCTCTGGGGCCACTACGTCATCCCGCACTGGTATTCGGGTGTGTTCAATGTGGCCTACACGGCTAAACTGAAACACCCGTCCATCCTTCCGCCTTACACGCTGGACCTGGATACCTGGTGGATGGAAAGCGGCAAGGATATCTCCCTGTCCGCGGAACCGGAATCCAAGGAGTGATCTGGAACCATGACCGCATACATTATCAGACGTCTGCTGCTGGTTATTCCCACGCTTCTTGGCATTATGACCATAAACTTCTTCATTATCCAGGCTGCCCCCGGGGGACCGGTCGAACAATTCATCGCCAGGATGGAAGGTGAACAGGTAGGTGCCACCGAGAGATTCGCGGGCGGAAGTTCGGCGGAAATCATGGTGCGCAAACGCCCGGAGGACAGCACCTATCGCGGCGCCCAGGGCCTAGATCCCGCCCTGATTGAGCGCATCGAAAAGATGTACGGGTTCGATAAGCCGATGCACCGGCGTTTTTTCGATATGCTGATCAACTACGCCACCTTTGATTTCGGCTCCAGTTTCTATCAGGATCGCAGCGTCATCGCCATTATTTGGTCCAAACTGCCGGTTTCCGTTTCCCTGGGGGTGTGGTCCACATTGATGATTTACCTGATCTCCATTCCCCTGGGCATTAAAAAGGCGGTGCGCCACGGATCGCGTTTTGACATCTGGAGTTCAACGGCGGTGATCGTCGGCAACGCCGTACCCGTATTTCTGTTCGCCATTCTGCTGGTGGTGCTGTTCGCGGGCGGCTCCTACTTCGATTGGTTTCCCCTGCGAGGATTGACTTCCGAAAACTGGGAAGAACTTTCCTGGCCGCTGAAGATCGCCGATTACTTCTGGCACCTGGCCCTGCCGGTGATTTCAATTACCATCGGCGGCTTTGCGACTTTGACGATGCTGACCAAGAACTCGTTTCTGGATGAGATCGGTAAGCAGTATGTGGTGACTGCACGGGCCAAGGGAATTTCCGAACGCAAGGTCTTATACGGGCATGTCTTTCGCAATGCCATGCTGATCATCATCGCCGGCTTCCCCNNATGCTGATCATCATCGCCGGCTTTCCGGCCGCTTTTATTTCCATGTTCTTTACAGGTTCACTGTTGATCGAAGTGATCTTCTCGCTGGACGGCCTGGGACTGCTGGGCTACACCTCCACCATCAACCGTGACTATCCGGTGATGTTCGCCACGCTCTATATCTTCACTTTGGCGGGTCTGCTCTTAAAAATTGTTTCCGACATCACTTACATGCTCGTCGATCCGCGAATCGATTTCGAAACAAGGATGTAGACGATCATGCTGTTTCGCCGAAAACCCAAAAACCCGATCAACCAAAGACGCTGGCGCAATTTCAAGGCCAACCGCCGCGGATGGTGGTCGTTGTGGATTTTCCTGATTTTATTCACTCTTTCCATTGGGGCCGAGTTTCTGGCCAATGATAAACCGATTCTGGCGCGATTCAAGGGCGATTTCTACTTTCCGGTGGTGACTGCTTACCCGGAAACCCTTTTTGGCGGCGATTTCCCCACCGAAGCCGACTACCGCGACCCTTACGTGCAGGAACTGATCGAGAGCGAGGGCTGGATGCTCTGGCCGCCGATCCGCTTTTCCTACCGCACCATTCAGCGGAGTCTGAACCGGCCTGATCCCGCTCCACCGTCCAGCGAGAATTGGCTGGGTACCGACGACCAGGGGCGCGACGTGGCCGCCCGCCTGATCTACGGTTTTCGAATCTCGGTTCTCTTTGGACTGGCCTTGACCCTGGCCAGTTCGCTGGTGGGGGTTGCAGCCGGAGCGCTTCAGGGGTACTACGGCGGACGGATCGACATCTTCGGTCAGCGCTTTATCGAAATCTGGCAAGGGTTGCCGGTGTTGTTTCTGCTGATCATCCTGTCCTCTTTCGTCCAGCCGAACTTCTGGTGGCTGTTGGGGATCATGCTGCTTTTCTCGTGGATGACTCTGGTGGACGTGGTGCGCGCCGAGTTCCTGCGCGGGCGCAACCTGGAGTACGTGAGAGCGGCACGGACCTTGGGCGCCGGTGATTTGACCATCATGTTCAAGCACGTGCTGCCCAACGCCATGATCGCTACCCTTACCTTCATGCCGTTCATTTTGAACGGATCGATCACCACTTTGACCTCCCTGGATTTTCTGGGCTTCGGGTTGCCGCCGGGCTCTCCCAGCCTGGGCGAACTGCTGGCGCAGGGCAAAGCCAACCTGCATGCCCCCTGGATCGGCATCTCGACCTTTATCGTACTCTCCCTTTTGCTGTCCCTGCTGGTCTTCATCGGCGAAGCCGCCCGCGACGCCTTCGATCCGCGGCACGATCCCACCCAAGGAGGCGTTCGATGAGCGAGCCCTTGCTGCAAGTCCGCAACCTCAGCATCGACTTTCTTTCCGGGGGAGGGGTGACCCGGGCCGTGCGCGATGTCTCTTTTGATGTTAAAAAAGGGGAAACACTGGCACTGGTAGGCGAATCGGGGTCGGGCAAAACCGTGACCGCCTTGTCCGTCTTGCGCCTGCTCCCCCCCACAGCCACATATCCTTCGGGCCGGATCCACTTAAGAGGCAAAGAGATCCTGGGAGCCGACGAAGACGATATCCGCGATGCACGCGGCAACAGGGTCGGGGTGGTTTTTCAGGAGCCGATGACGTCTCTGAACCCCCTGCATACGATCTACCGTCAGATCGCCGAGGTCATTCAGGCCCATAAACCGTTGAATCGGAATCATACGCGAGCGCGCGTCATCGAGCAGTTGGAACTGGTGGGCATACGCGATGCGGAAAGCCGTCTGAATGCGTTTCCGCACGAACTGTCCGGGGGCCAGCGCCAGCGGGTGATGATCGCCNNCCACCACGGCCCTGGACGTGACCGTCCAGGCTCAGGTGATGGAGCTTTTAGCCCAGCTTCAGCGTCGCCTGCATATGGCCGTGCTGCTCATCAGCCACGATCTGGGAATCGTGCGTCGGGTCGCCGATCGGGTGGCGGTCATGTACCAGGGCGAAATCGCTGAAACCGCTCCTACCGAGAAGCTGTTTAACACGCCTGAGCACGCCTACACGCGCCGGCTGATCAACTCCGAGCCCTCGGGACGGCCGGTGGAGCGCTTCACCGGCGCCCCCGTACTGCTCGCCACCGAAGCGCTCAAGGTGCATTTTCCCATCCGCAAAGGAATTCTGAAGCGTACCGTGGACCATGTGCGCGCCGTGGACGGTGTGTCCATGAAAATTCGTCAGGGTGAATCCCTCGGCGTGGTCGGCGAGTCAGGATCTGGCAAGTCCACCCTGGCATTTGCCATTTTGAGGGTCCTGCGGGAGTCTCAAGGTGTCATCCGTTTCGGCGATCTGCGCCTCGACAACCGCAATAAAAAAGAGATGCGGCCGCTGCGGCGGGAAATTCAGGTCGTATTCCAGGATCCGTTCGGCTCGCTCTCTCCGCGAATGCCGATTTCCGAAATCATTGCGGAAGGCTTGAAAATTCACCGTATGGGGGATGACGCCGAGCGGGAACGTATGGTCATTCAGGTCCTGGAGGATGTGGGGCTGGACCCCGACCTGCGCCATCGATACCCGCACGAGTTTTCGGGAGGCCAACGCCAGCGTGTGGCTGTCGCCCGCGTTTTGGTGCTTAAACCCAAACTGATCATTCTGGATGAACCCACCTCATCCCTGGATCGAACCGTGCAGTTCCAGATCATCGAACTGCTGCGCACGCTGCAGCGTGAACACCATCTCACCTATATGTTCATCACGCACGATCTGAAAGTGGTCAAAGCGCTGTGCCACTCAATCATCGTGATGAAAGAGGGGCGTGTGGTCGAGGCGGG
>DDYQ01000033.1 GCA_002348005.1 Desulfobacteraceae bacterium UBA2230
CAGGGCATCGGCTTCGCCATTCCGGTCAACCTGGCCAAGAACATCGTGGCGCAGTTGAAGGAAAAGGGCGAAGTGGTGCGCGGCTGGCTGGGGGTGGGCATTCAGGACCTCACACCTGAACTGGCCGAATATTACAAACTCAGTGCTCGTGAAGGCGTCCTGGTGACTCAAGTGTTCCCGGGCGATCCGGCCGATAAAGCCGGAATCAAGTCGAACGATGTGATTACGGCCATCAACGGTCAGCCGGTCGCCACCGGCCGCGAACTTTCCAGCATCATCGCCAATACCCCGGTCGGCGGTACGGCCAAGATCACCCTGTTGCGCGCCGGCAAGGAAATGACGCTTGCCGCCAAAGTCACCAAGCGGCCTGAGGACGAAAAACTGGCCCAGCAGGGCGATCGAAATCGGGGTCAGGAAACCGGCGGCACTCTAGGCATACAGGTGGCCGAGCTTTCGCCCGAACGGGCTCAGCAATTCGGTCTGGATCAGGATGAAAAGGGCATTATCGTTCTCGATGTGGAAAGCGGCAGCCGCGCTGAAAAATCCGGCCTGCGCGTCGGCGATATCATCAAGGAAATCGAGCACCAGAGGGTGACCAATCTTGACGATTACCGCAAGATCATCAAACAAGTGGATGACAAAAAACCGATTCAGATGCTGATCATGCGTCGCAACGAAGGCTTTCAGGCCATCAAAATCCTCCCATAGCCGCGGCCCCTTTGCGGCTTTAACGAGAGCGCGCCTCTCACCCGGCCGGCTGCCTCCCCTCCTGGGCAGCCGGCTTTTTTTGCGCGCCCTGCGTACCGTGGGTTTTCAAGGGCTTCGGCCCCTCGCGACCGCTGCCGGCACCGCCGGAAGGGTTGCTGGTGTTCATTTGAATATCATTGTTTGATCTTGACAGAGAGGGGGCGCAGCCCCTAAAGTTGCTTGCCATGAAAGGCTGAGAACCGAATTGAGTGGAGATTGAATATGCCGGTATATGAATTCGAATGTTCCTGCGGACACGTGTTCGAGGATTTGGTGCCCATGGACACCCGGACGCGGGAGTGCCCCCAGTGTCAGCAAAGCGCTACAAAAATAATGTCCGCCTGCTCCTTCGAGCTCAAGGGCGGCGGCTGGTATGCCGATGGCTATGCGTCCAAGAAAAGCTGAGCACACCCTCCTTGAACGGAATGCCCAACGCGAATCAGCCGCCTGAGCCATTCCGAACACCGACAATCAGGAAGGCAGTGAATGGTAACATATGGTGATTTGAAGGTCGATGACTTAGTCGCTTTTGCGGTGGAGACCATCAGGAGGATGGGGCAGGAAGCGCTCAAGTTTTACGGCAAGGGACGCCAGCGGCCACCTTTTGATCAGGACCTGATCACCCAGGCCGAACTGCATCTCCACGACTCGTTTGAGGAGCAAATTCACAACCGCTACAGCGACCACCTGCTTTTCGGCCAGGATCACCTTGACGAAGGGTACAGCCACGATGCCAAACGCTTTCTGTGGATCTACGATCCGCTGGACGGCGTGGATAATTTTCAGTCCGGGATTCCGATCTGGGGCATGTCGCTGGCCCTTTATGAAAACTACTGGCCTATATTGGGCTTGTTCTACATGCCGGCGACCAACGATTTGTTCCGCGCCTGTGCGGGCGATAAAGCCTACTGGAACGATCGGCCCATCCATATTTCAGAACGCGACAGTATTTCACAGGAAAGCCTTCTGCTGACCTTTTCGCGCTTTCATCAGTACTACCATTCTACTTTCCCAGGCAAAATTCGCGATTTCGGCAGCATCGGAGCACATGCCTGCTATGTGGCCATGGGACGTGCAGATGCCGCCATGACCGCACGGGAGTCATTCAGGGATCTTGCCGCGGTACGGGTCATCATCGAAGCCGCAGGCGGGAAAATCTGCAAAGCCGACGGCAGCGACTTTTTTCTGGGGGATTACCTGGAAGGCCAGCGTATCGAAGACCATCTTTTGATCTGCGGTAAACACAACGCCCGGTTGATTTTCGAACACCTGCGCAAGACCGAATCCTGAGGCTCAGGTTTTCAGCGTGCGGTGTTGACAACGCCGAACGTGAAATGTTGCCGTTTGCGCACCAACATCCACGCACGCTGATCGGCAAATCAGAACGAAGCCGCCTTCGCAAAAACCGCATGGGAAGATTGCGTTAGTACGCGGTCGTTCCCCGACAGGCGCTGGAAAATGACCGACCAGATCTCACGGATGACCTTGGCCCCCATGAACACACCAATGTGACCCGCTGCCGCGATCTTTTTCTCGATCGACACCGACGAAGCGTATTCGCCGATGGCAAAGAGCTGCGCCACCGGGGTGATATCGTCCTTGCTGCCGGCGATCAGACAAAGCGGCTGGTCGATACGGGAAAGGTCCACACGTTGCCCCAGGATCTCCAGACGACCCTTTACCAGTTTGTTTTCCTTGAACAGTTCCTTGACGACCTGCAGGTACATTCGTCCCGGCAGGGGTTGGGTGAACTGATACCACCGGTTGAAGCGCCGGTATCTTTTCAGAAAGACCGGGTCGTTGATGTTGTGCAGCAGCGAAAGATCGTCCCCCATGAAACGGTCCACCGGATTCATCATCATGAATCCGGCCACGATGAAGGCCCCCGGCATGTGCCCGCCGCCCATTGCCACCATGGATTGAAAAAACGCTTGCGGCAACGCACGGGCCCACTCGGCGATCTGCGCGTCTCCGGCATGAAAGTCAATCGGCGCCGCAGCCAGGGTAAGGGTTTTAACCCGTTGAGGGAATAGGGCGGTGTAAATGGCACCCTGCCACCCTCCCTGGCAAAGACCCACCAGATGGACCGGCTCGCCGATGTGCTGGATGCAGGCATCCACCGATTGAATGCAATCGTCGAGCGAATATCCGTCTTCTCCGCGACCGGCTGGCAATTTGTCCATGACGTAGATATCGCCGTCGAAGTGCTTCAAGGCGCATTGCACCAGGCTTTGCCCCGGACCGTAGTCGACGATTTGCGAGTTGTGCCCGGCCTCCGGAGGGATCAGCAGAATCGGATTGCCGCGCTGGTCGTAGTTGAATTTGCGCAATTCGTTCTTTAATCCCTTGTAGATGACCTGGTTGGGAGTCATCCAGGGATGAGCGGTGATGGGCCGGTTTCGCTCCTCGAGATATCGACCCCAGTTGATCCAGTTTTCCGCCAAAGGTCTTTGCAGGGGAAAAAGGTCCATCATACGGCCGAAAGATTGGTACATAGCACCGGTTATCCGCATGCCGCTGCGAAATGCATTGCCCCACTCCTGCCACACCTGATCCATTTCAGCCTCCATGAGTTCCGTTTCAGTTTACATCGGCTAACGAGCGCGAGTCTTGAGCTGCTGTCTTGGGCGTATGGGTCGTTCGTCAGTGGCCGGCGGTATCAGGCCGCATCCTGCGTATCAAGGTGGGGTTTGGGTCGTCAGACTGACGACCGCCAAGCGGGGCGGAGGGGTTGAGCTACAATGCTGCGGTATACTGCGATTAGCGGAACGGAAACCAAGCGCGCAAAGGTTCATCAGCTCTATCCATTTACAGGTTCAATTCTCAGATGCCGCTGTATGTTTGAATCAAAAATAGGAGCGAAAAGCAACATCGATCGAAACGAGACACATCTTGAACATTTTCTAGCCCGCATCAAGCTGCGAAAATCTTACACGCACGTATCACTCAGATGCGCCAAAGACGTACCTTCAAATAGGGGAGAGGCTGTATTTAACATTCAAGTCATTTGAAGCAGATTGCGGCCGTCACCAGGACTAAACCAGCGGCAATCCCATCTGAGCCGCCAATCCCAACATCTTGAGGAAAGCACATGAGCGACCAGGACAGCAGCAGTAATCCCTTGTTCCACTTCTGGATGAAAAGCGCATCCGATATGTGGGAACAGTCCGTTAAACACATGACGGGATTTCGGGAAGAAGCCGCAGATACCGGATCCGCGGCCTTCAAACTTAAATCCGTCCCAAAGCGCTCCGCTTCGGAAAAACAGGAGAATTCGGCAAAACCGGAGGAAGCCTGGCGCGAACTGATCGACCAAATGGCGCGCAATACGGTTAACGGATTTTTGAAAATGCAAAGTAATCTTTTCGAAAAGAGTACGGGCATGGAAACGCTTTTCGACCCGTTTCTCTTTGAGAGCGCTGCAAGTCGACTGCATTCCACCACTCTCGAGGGCTTCGAAAA
>DDYQ01000064.1 GCA_002348005.1 Desulfobacteraceae bacterium UBA2230
CGTTGCGGCGTGGATCAGCGCGCTGATCGGCGTGGGCGCTTCCATCGCGTCCGGCAGCCAGGTCTGGAAGGGGAACTGCGCCGATTTTGCCGCCGCGGCCGCCAGGCAGCCGAAGGCCATCACCGCCAGGACGTTGCCCGGCAGCACCTGCGGATTGGCGATGAATGCATGGATGTCGTAGCTGCCAGTGTAAGCGTAGAGCAGCAGCGCGCCGACCAGCAGCCCGAGGCCGCCGAACTGGGTCATGATCAGGGCTTTTACGCCGCCCGCGACCGCTTTGGGGTCGTCGTTGTGGAACGAGATCAACGCATACGAGCATAACGCGGTGATCTCCCAGAAGACGAACATCAGCAGCAGGTTGTCGGCGATGATGATACCCAGCATCGCAATCATGAATGCATGCAGGTACACAAAATAACGGCCGGTTTGAGGATGGCCGGCCATATAAGTGGCGGAATAGAGAGTGACGAAGAAGCCGGCTCCGGTGACGATGAGGCCGAATAACAGGCTCAAGCCGTCGAGACGGAACCGCAGGTAAAGATCCAGGCTCGGCATCCAGGGCCATTGAATCTCGAACACTCGCCCTTGAACCACTTCGGGCCAGAGATAGCATAAACCGGCAAACAGCAGGATCGGCAAACCGGTGGATAAAGCTCCTGCTTTGCTGCAACCGGGGGCATGTTGCGGGCGCTGTGATTGTGCGACGGCCATTTACTGCGACAGAAACAAAGGCCTGTCGGCCGTCTTGATGCATTCAAGGACCGTATCGCCGAGCAGTCGACGAATCAACGCATTTTGAACGCTGTTGCCCATCACGATCAAGTCGGCGTCTATCTGGCGAGCGAACGGCAGCAGGTCCGAACGGGCATCACCATCCAGGAGATCGGTCTGCACCTCGAAGCCGTGGGCCTGGCAGAAGTCTGCGGCATCCCGGATCAGTAGCTTTCCCTCCTCGCTTTTTTTTCGAAAATGCACGATATGAAGCGTGATGTCGGACCAGGGTTTCAAGTGCAGAAAGTGGCGGATGGCTTTCGCCGATTCCATAGATCCACTGTAGGCGATCAGGGCCTTTCGAATCGATCGGTAGTTCTCAGCCACCGCCAGGATCGGCCGCACACCCTGGGTGAGCAGCTTGATGATAGCCATGTCAGGGTCGGTGGTGAATCCGTACTCGAAAATACTGCGCAAACCGAAAATGGTGAGGTCGTTGTAACGCGCCTCGGAGATCAGAGCCGCGAAGGGGTCTTCTTTTTCATAGGTGATGCGCCGACAAACCACCTTTTGTGCACCGCAATGTGCCTTGAATGCGGAGATGGCCTGCTCGATGCCCTCTTGGGTCACCCGGCGTTTTTTTTCGCGCAAACGTTCGGCGTAGACTCCCGCGCCTGCGGGGACGGGCCCCACATTGGCCATCTTGCCGGTATCAACCACAGTCACGCCTGTAAGCTGCGCCTGGTGCAGATTGGCCAGTTCCGTGGCGCATTGGGTGGCCACGGTGGTGAACGGGGTACCGCCTAATCCGACAAGGACTCTTTTGATCATGGGCACGTTCCTTCTACCGATTGAGGGTCTCCACGCATCCGGTGGATGAGTACGTGAAAAAGCACAAGAGACGAACCGTAACCTGAATAGTATTTAGACAACCACCGGCGCGCAAGTACAAAAAAAGGTTTTTAAGATTATTTGCGCATGAGCATAGGCCCCAGCCGCCGTCCACCGAACAGATGCATGTGGAGGTGGAAAACTTCCTGCCCGGCGTTGCGGTTGCAGTTGATCAGCAGGCGATAGCCTTCTTCTGCGACACCCTCCTGCTTGGCCACCCGCCTGGCTACAGTGAACATATGGCCGATCAGTTGCTCATCCTCAGGCGCGATGTCGTTAACGGTAGGAATTTCTTTGTTGGGAACAATCAAAATGTGGGTCGGGGCTTGAGGTTCGATATCCCGAAAAGCGGTCACCTGCTCATCCTGGAACACGATGTCTGCCTTGATTTCACCTTGGGCTATTTTCGAGAAAATGGTCGGCATGGGCTCCTCCTTTAAACGCAACATCTTCTTAAAATACGCCAAGAAGTTTGATGGTACAAGATTGAGCATAAACTGAATCTTTTTGCGATTCAATCGCTTGGCCCTGGAGTCTTTTAGGACAGCATCGGACAGCATCGCTTCGAGGACGAATGCCGATTAAGCGCCATGCGGTCATTCATTCTTTTTAGCCGGTTTTTTGTGGGCCGCTTTATAGGTCACGCTGCGCGTGAGTCGGTCTCGATCCCATTCGGCCAACTGGTTGGGGCGCCGGTCGCGGGCCTGGCAATCGGGTCGGCGGCACTGCGGGCATTCGTGGATGCTGCACGGATCCATGTGGATCAATACGCTGATGTTCTTGAAAGCATCGATGAGCAGGCGTTCAAGCGCCTTGGCTTCACCATGCGCGTCGATTAAAGCGACCTCACAAGGCAGCACCAGATGCAGGTCCACGTGGATCAGACTGCCGGCGCGCCACGCGCGCAGCTGGTGAATGTCGACCCAGTCCGGTCGGCGGTGCTGCCTCAATAATTGTGTGATCTGATCGAGCAGGCGCGGGTCAGTGGCATCCATCAAGCGGGTCGAAGATTCGATTACCAGACGACTGCCGGCGATGAGGATATGCACTCCCAGCACACAGGCCACCGCTCCATCCGCCCACAGCCAACCCGTGAGCCTGACCAAAGCCAGCCCCGCAATAACACCGACGCTGGTATAAACATCGGTAAAAAGATGCTTGCCGTCGGCGATCAGGGCCAATGACTCGGTACGTTTGCCGATGCGAATCAGGGCCATTGCCATTAAGGCGTTCGCGAAGGTGGCGAACACGAGTAACAAGGCCCCTTCTTGTAGATTGGGCAGCATCCGGGGGTGCGAAACCTGGCGGATACCGGTATAAAAAATACCCGCAGCCGCAAGTATGATCAGGGCCCCTTCGAAACCGGCCGAAAAGTATTCGATCTTACCGTGTCCGTATGGATGATTCGGATCGGGCGGTTTGGCTGCCACCCAGATACTGAGCGCCGCAAAGGCTCCGGCCACGACATTGATGATCGATTCGAGCGCGTCGGAGAGCACCGCCGAGGAGTGCGTCATGCGATAGGTGAAAAATTTAACACCCAGCAGAATGAGGCTCAGGCCAAAAGAAAGCAGGATGGTGCGCATCCGCAGGCGTTGCTGCGCAGCCTGCGGATCGGTGGGGGGTGCACCAGGAGAGTGTCGTTCGCCCATTTGCTTGCCCCGGGGCGGCGTGATGACCGCGGCATAAGCGATCAGTGGTGGGCATCGGATGGGCTCTGGTTCATTCGCGCCAGAATCCGGAAAAGCCCCTGAGTGCCGAGATTTTCGTAACCCTGAGCTGTTGCTGCTACATAGAATTGATGCACCAGCGCCAGACCGGGCAAGGACAGCTTCATGCGCGCGGCCTCGGCCAGCGCGATTCCCATATCCTTGACAAAATGCCGGATCATAAAGCCGGGATCGAAGTTTTTACGAGCAATGCGCCGGCCCAGATTGTTGATGGCCCAGGAGCCGGCCGCACCCTGACCGATGACATCGATGACCGCATCCATGCCCAGATCGGCACGTTGTGCATACAGCAGGCATTCCACCGTCCCGATCATGGTCCCGGCAATCAGAATTTGATTGCACATTTTGGTATGCTGGCCTTTGCCGGCCGAGCCCATCCATGCAATGTTTTTGCCCATGAGTTGCAGAAGCGGCAGGATACGGTCAAAAGCCGCTTTGTCTCCACCTGCCATGATTGCCAGAGTGGCTTCGCGTGCGCCCACATCTCCGCCCGAAACCGGGGCATCCAATGCCTCTACCCGCCTCAGTTTGGCGGCTTCATAAATGGCCTTGGCCAGATCGGGACTGGAGGTGGACATGTCAATGATGATGCCCCCTTGTCCAATCGCTGAAATGACTCCGGATTCCCCCATCATGGTCTCTTCAACATCCTGCGGATTGCCCACCATGGAGAAGACGATACCGGCGTTCTTGGCGACAGCGTGCTGAGATTCGCACCAGTGGGCACCTCTATCGATAAGATTGCGGGCCTTGGATGGGGAACGGTTGTAGATATGCAGTCGATGACCCGCGGAGATCAGGTGTCCGCACATGGCGTTACCCATTATCCCGGTTCCGATCCATCCGATATCCATGGTTGTGGTCATGCTTTGAATCTCCTGTTATTGTTACTATAGTGTACGCGGGTGAATAAACAAGTCGGGATGTGGTGAATGCGTTGGATACAATTCATGTCGAATGCTACAGCGGTTACCGGGGCGAGGAAACACCTCGGCGTTTCTTGTTGATTCAGCGGTGCATCCAGGTGGAACAGGTCCTTGATCGCTGGCTGGCGCCGCAGCATCGCTATTTCAAAGTTTTGGGTGACGATGGCGCTGTGTATATCCTTCGTCATGACGTGTGCCGTGGCAATTGGGAACTTTCATTCTTTTCGGGCATCTCACCATCGACCTGATCCGAACCGACGGGATCTTCTTCGGCTTCGTCGGGGGCTCCGATCCCCGGTTCATCGCCGGTGGTTTTTTCAATTGTCGGGATCATCAGAGTCTGCGTCGTCGTCAGTTGAGATAAATCCA
>DDYQ01000092.1 GCA_002348005.1 Desulfobacteraceae bacterium UBA2230
TGAATATTGCGTCCTGGTTCGGCCAGGTTGCAGGCCAGGACGAAATCCCCGTCCTGCCGCACGTATTCTTCCGAAAGAACAGCGTCCGCGTGGCCTGGAATCCGAGCGCCGGTCAGAACCCGCACTGTGTGACCCGGTCGCAGCTCCCAACTCTCCTGTCCACCGGCCGATGCCATTCCCATCAGACGCAGTCGGACGGGTTTAGCGGAAGAGGCTGCTGCCACATCGCCCGACAATACGGCGTAGCCGTCCTTCAGTGATGCGTCTATCGAGGGGGCATCCACCTGGGCGAATAGATCGGCGGCGACCACCCGCTCGACGGCATCGAGAAGTTCGACCTGCTGCACCGCCAGAGGTTCGAGCCGCTCCAGCGTGAGGGCCAGTGCCTGATCCAGTCCAAGCGGTAGGTGATCGATCACATGCATCTCCAGTTCAATGGTGGTAGCACTGAGGGGCGCTATTTGCCAAAGGGGCAGACAGGATATGAGCAGGTTTTACATTTTAGGCACAACCCGCCGTGTCCCAGGCCGGCCACATCGCGCCGGGTGATGCGTTCCCCCGCCAAAACACGGGGGTAGATCAGGTCGAAAACGGTTTGGGGCGCAAACAAACCGCAGGCCGGAATGCCAAGAACCGGCACTTCACCCAGGTAGCCTACCATGAACATGGCCCCCGGCAGTACAGCCGAACCATAGACCATATCACGGAGTCCGGCTTTCTGCAGGGCGAAGCGGGTGCGGTCATCCGGATCGACCGACATGCCGCCCGTGGTGATCAGGACATCGGCCCCTTCGGCCACCAGACGCAAGGCCGTATCGGCAATGCGCTGATCGTCATCGGGCAGAAAAACCAATTCCTGGATGCGACCCTCCAGATCCGTTACTTTTCTGCGGATGATGGATTCGAATTTGTCCTCGATGCGGCCGTGATAAACTTCATCGCCGGTGATCATCACCCCTACCGAAGCCTTTCGCAACGGTACCACCCGCAATACTCCGGATGGGGCACTTTTGGCAATAGCGACCGCTCGTTCCACACTGCTGCGCTCGATCAACAGGGGAATGGCGCGAGTGGCGGCCACCTGCTGGCCCTGTCGAACGAGTGAATTGGTGTGGCGCGTGGCGCACATCACATCTCCGAGTACATTGAACGCTTCGAGGACGGATACATCGACCTTCAGCAGACCGTCCCGCTGGGCCTTGAGGGCCAATTTTCCTTCGCGGGGCGCCCCCTGCCAAGCGACCCCTGCACCGCACAATGCGGAGGCCAATGCCTCGGCCGCTTCGTCTTCATGCATCTCCGCCGTTTCCGGCTTCAGGATGTATAGATGATTTTTGCCGAGCCGCCGCAGGTGATCCAAATCCTCGGAACTTAAAATGTGTCCCCGCTGAAAGGCCGGGCCTTTGAACTCTCCGGGTCTGATTTCGGTTATATCGTGGGCAAGGGCATGTCCCACGGCCTCTTCGATTTTTACCACCTGTATCATCTTATGGCCTCCTTGGCGGGTTCGCCGTGCAAATTTTGGTCGGGCAGTATTCGAAAATAGCCTTCGCCGGCACAGGGGCGGCACAGGGTCAGGCCGTCCATCCGCTTTTCTCTGCCGTCTCGGACCATCTGACCGCAGCGTTCGCATACTGCATGGCGGCGCGGCGGGCCAGGCATATCCCATTCCGGCAGATGCACTTCGACTTTGCGGACGTCGAACAGCAATTCATCCGGCATGCACCGATATCCTCGGAGCTGCTGGCGGCCGGGATCAGTCTCGTCCGGGGCATAGCGAGCGGCCAGTTCGCGAGACGCTTCGGTGGATACGATGCGAAACGCCTGACCTGTTTCCAGATGGACGAAAGTGGCCGCATTAATGCCGAAATCCCTGAATTTGAGCGTGCGCTTGCCCATGCGGCAGCCGGTGACGCTTTCGAGGGCATCAGTTGCACAGCGGTCGATCTCGACAAACACCATCAGCTTTTTGCGGTTTTCCGGCGCCTGGGGGTCATCAATGCCGATCAACCGGCAGCCCAGCATGGCCATGCGTACGCCGATCACCTGGCCGGCGCACAAATGCCCATGCCGCTCTACCGAAGTCTGCAACAACTCATCGAAGGATTTCATGTAATTCAGTCCTCTATCATAAAGCGATCGGCAGAATGTGCCAATCGAATGCTGAAAAAATCAACGGAAAATTTCACGAAAACGGTAATCCATCGCCTCCTGTACGCCGTGGGCGATTTTTTTATACGAATTCATCAGTTCATGAGCCGCTTCAGTCAGTTTAGCCCCACCGCCCTGGTCGCCGCCCCTGAAGGATTCGACCAGCGGTCGCCCGACGGCATGTTCCATGTCCCGGATAGCGCCGCGTACCCGCCGATAGGAGACACCGGTGATCTTGGCGGCCTGCAGGATCGAGCCGTGGCTGTGAATGGCATTTAGAATGGACATGCGGCCCTCTCCCAGGATCGGTTTGCCTTCGAATTCGAGCCATACCTTGGAGCGGATGGCCCACGGCTGATTCTGGACTGGTTTCATCGGAAAATCCTCACCTATCGTTCATCTGACTTGACGTATTCAACTGCGATTCAAATTGTATTACTAATTGCATGCAAGAAATAGGGTGTCAATCTGTTTTTCAGTTTCCGGCTCTCTCTCGAGATGCCGTCAGCAGGGGTAGTGCGTACGATGAAAACAGGATAAGAATCAATTAGTTTGAACTATTTTCAGCATGGCTGGAGCTGTGGGTGACGCTAATTTGATATTGATAAAACACCTCGTTTAATGCAATCTGTCATCCGCTCTGGAAGGGCGACGGCAACGGTTACGGCAGC
>DDYQ01000213.1 GCA_002348005.1 Desulfobacteraceae bacterium UBA2230
CCGGGTTCGGTTTACGACGACAACAGCAATCACTTCCGCATCGGCTTCGGACGCCGCAATCTGCCCCAGGCACTCGCGCGGCTGGAGGACTTTCTGCAGGCGTACCCCTGATTGACTTTGTAGCCGAAAAAATTAGCTTTTCTGTGCGTGCCAAAAGAGGATATACACGATGTAGACCCATTGGATTGGGGAGCGATATGTCGACTGTGGTGCATAAAACCGGTTTTCCCGCTGCCCTGGGCGAGAAGCTGTGGGTTTTGGGCGTTTACCATTTCAATCTCTACCTGGTCAAAGGAGCGCAGGCGACGGCCCTGATCGAAGCTGGTGTCTCCGGAATCGTCGATTCCGTTATTCACCAGCTCGAAACGCTGGGCGCGGCGCCCGATTATGTGGTGGTCACGCACCCGCATACCGATCACCTCACCGGGCTGGAGGGGTTGCTGGCGCGCTATCCGGAAGCCCGGGTGGTGGCCGGGCAGGGGGCGCGCGAGTTTGCCCGGCACCCCAAAGCCATCCGGAATATGGTCCAGGAAGACCGTTGCATTTCCGAGCGGTTGTCGGCGCTCGGATTGAAGCCCGCGCGCGCACCAGTGGGCGCGCTTTTCTTTCCGGAAGATTTCCTGGCCGTCGAAATGCGCCGCACCATCGATCTGGGCGGCGTACAACTGGAGTGCCGGACCGTGGCGGGACACTCGCCGGGGCAGATTGCCGTCCACATTCCGGAGCTGTCCGCCCTAGCGCCCTCCGATGCCATCGGGTTCCATTTCCCCGGGCGGGGCATCTTGCCGATTTTTCTGACCGATTACGGTGGCTACATCAAGACCCTCGATCAACTCGCCGCATTGGACGCCGAAATCGTGTGTATGGCGCACCAGGGTCCGCTGACCGGTCCTGCGGCAAAGCAGGCCTTCAAGCTCGCCCGAGAGGCCGCCGAGGCGCTGCTGGCCAGAATCGCCGCATTTCGCGGGGATGATGCACAGTTGGCCGAATCCATCTTCCAGGAAAACTACCGGGATGAATTCGCCATCTATAGCGAACACAATATCCGCAGCGTTTCCAATCTCCTGGTGCGGCGGGCCCGCGAGTATCTGCAGGCCTGCGGCGGCCGCGCGGACAACGGCTGTCCTGGAGGAGACCTCTTTGAAGGAAGATAAGGATTCAGGTATGCAGGACCGGAGCGGAACGAGAATCATGGCGGTTTTCTGCGATTTCGAGAATGTCGCCATCGGTGTGCGGGACGCCAAGTACGCTCAGTTCGACATCGCCAACGTACTGGAGCGGCTTTTGTTGAAGGGCAATATCGTCGTTAAAAAAGCTTACTGCGACTGGGCGCGATACGAAGACTACAAATCCCTGATGCATGAAGCTTCTTTTGAGCTGATCGAAATTCCACACGTGCGCCAGTCCGGCAAAAACTCCGCCGATATCCGCATGGTGGTCGACGCTCTGGATCTGTGTTACACCAAGGAGCACGTGGATACCTTCGTGATCATCAGCGGCGATTCCGATTTTTCTCCGCTGGTCAGCAAACTGCGCGAGAACAACAAGATCGTCATCGGCGTGGGGGTCAAGAATTCGACCTCGGACCTTTTGATCAACAATTGCGATGAGTTTATCTACTATGACGACCTGGTCAAGCGCGGACGGCGAAATGCCCGGACTTCCAAACCCAAACCAAAAGGGAAGGTGACGCGGGCGCAAAAGGAAGAAGAGCCGCACCAGGAGGACAAAAAGCAGGAGGCCTTTGATCTGATCTTCGAGACCTACGAAGCGCTTCTGGAGGAGCGCGGTGAGGAAGAGAAGATCTGGGGATCGATGATCAAACAAACCCTCAAGCGGCGCAAACCGGGCTTCAACGAGGCCTACTACGGTTTCCGCTCGTTCGGCGCGCTGCTGGAAGAGGCCGAAGCCAAGGGCATCCTTGAGCTTGAGCGCGACCAGAAGTCGGGCGGCTTCATTATCAAAGCTGCCCACGGTGCGTAAGCGGCCGGCATCAAGGCCCCGGTCCATCGTTGCACCTGTTTTAACCGGGCGGAGCCCGGTCATCTTTCGTCTCGATTTCATTCACCGGAGCGCCATCGGGCGATCCGGGCAGAACATGTCGGAAAGCCTCGCCGTATATCTGCCAGAGCGTCACGAACAAGGCGGCGATAATGGGTCCGAGAATAAATCCGATCGGACCGAAAAGGGTGATTCCTCCCAGAGTGCTGAACAGGATCAGCAGGTCATGCATCCGGGTATCCTTGCCGATCAGTCGCGGGCGCAGCAGGTTGTCGAGCGATCCTACCACCAGGCCGCAAAAGAGGGTCAACCCGACGGCCTTGAGGTACTCGCCGCCGAGCGCCAGGATAATGGCGGCCGGCAGCCAGACTAAAACTATGCCGAAAGGGGGTATGATCGAAAGAATGGTCATGACCGTGCCCCAGAAAACGGCGCCTTCGATTCCGACGACCTTAAAGGCCAGGCCGCCCAGGCCGCCCTGCATGAAGCCGATGACCATGGTCCCCTTCAGGGTAGCCCGTGTGACCGAGGTGAAGCGTGCCAGGAGCCGCCGTTCCCGGCTTTCTTCAAGCGGCAGGTAATACATTATGCGATCGAGTATTTTCTGCCCGTCGACAAGGAAGAAATAACTACTGTACAGAAATAGGAAGAAAAGAAAGATGAAGGTGACCGTGGTGAGCGCTCCGGCCGACAGGCTGTTTACCAGGAACAAACTGATCCTGCTGGCCACATCCCCGATCCGGCTGAAGATTTCGTCACGATAGGGAGTCAGCTCCTCCTGGAAGGGAATCCTATGAAAATACTGCGCGAAGGGGACGGGCTGATCGACCTGGTACTGCACCCACCGGGTGATGGTTTGCGCGACCTTGACGGCCTGGGCCGTGAGGATCCCCACCAAAGCGAGAAGCGGCAGCAAGACCCCCACGCAGAAGAGCAGCAATGCCGTAAGGGCGGCCAGCCGGCGACGTCCACCGAACAGTCGCGTGATCCTGCGGTGTACCGGCAACGCCAGAGCCGAAAAAATGCCGGCCATGAGAATCGATGTCACAAAATCGCGGATCATCGTGAAGAAGAGAATGGAGATCAGAAGCACCAACGTGATCAGGACGAAATTGCTGACGGTCTGACGCTGCATGTTCGGCATCCATTTGCGAAGTGGATCTTTCCAATCGGCGATTGAGCGTTACCCGCGCTTGCGGTTTTTAGCCGGATACGCTCTGCCGAGCGTGTCGGCCGCGAACGCGCCCCGCTGCCCCATCGGCTGGCTTTCGCCGGTAGTGGTATCTTTGCGGGTCTGATGTTCCATCTCGGCATTGATCTCGCCGCCCAGCAATAAAAAATAAACGGACAGAAAGAACCACAACATCAGGATGACCACCGCGCCCATGGCGCCGTAGGTTTTGTTGTAGTCGTCGAAATTGGAGACATACCAGGAAAACAGCAGAGAGGCCGCGATCCATAGAACCGTGGCCAGCACCGATCCCCAGGAAACCCATTGCCATTGCGGCCGTTCACGGTCGGGCGCGTAGCGGTATATCAAGGCCAGTCCCACGATGCTGATCAAGGCCAGCAACGGCCAGCGCAGCCAAACCAACGCGTTGCGGATCGTCTCAGGCAGACCGAGGCCTTCGATGATCGCGGGCAACGCCACGATCGCGGTCAGGGCCAGAAGACCGAAAACGATGGCACAGACCGTCAGTAGCAGCGACCAGGAGTTCAATCTGATGAATCCGCGGCCTTCTTCCTCATCGTAGACGATGTTGAGAGAGGTGATCAGCGCCTTCATCCCCTTGTTGGCGCTCCACAAGGCCGCGATCAAACTGACCACCAGGCCGATGCTCAGGGACGTTTCGGCTTTCTGGGAGATCCGGCTCAACTGATCCTGGATGATCTCGAAGGCCGCCGGAGGCATGATTTGCGAGACCGCCTGCAGGTGCCGCCCGATACTGGCGGGATCGGCCACCAAACCGTAGAGCGTCACCGCCGCGGCCAATGCCGGAAANNCCGTTGCCGGAAACATCGCCAGAATGGCATAAAAGGCCGAGCCGGCGGCAACGATGTCGAGGTTGTCGGACGTCTGTTCGTCTTTGACCCGCATGGCGATATCGCGCCATCCTTTGCGGGGGATCTCGTGTGGTTTTTCAGCCTCGCGGCCCCGCCCCGAGGTATCTTGATTCGCATTCATGATCGCTCCTTTTCAATTCAGACAACACGGCATCATAGGAACACTAATCAATGCAGAGGCCTCAAAGAATACGCGTAAATTTGTGTTTGTGGTCTCCACCAACCCCATCTGATCCATGCGGACCTCTCCCCGTCGCGGACAAAATACGGGTTGGCAGTCATTTTCTGCCGGGTATTCAAGCGATAAGGATTGATGTGGCAGTGCATCCACAGGCGATGGCATTGTGACCGTTGGAGCCAACCAATCGAAGGAGACGACATGCAGTCCAGAGGCCCTTTGATGATCGAACACCGTTTGATCGAACGCATGATTGCTTTTATCCGTACGGCCGCCGAAACCATTGAACGCACCGGACAGACCGATCCCAGCATCATCGATTCCGCTGTGGATTTTATCCGCACCTATGCCGATGCCACGCACCACGGCAAGGAAGAGGAAATGTATTTCAAGGTCCTTGCCGGCAAGCAGATGACAGCAGAGGACCGGCGGCTGATGGAAGAGTTAGTCCAGGAGCATGTATTCGGCCGGCAGGTCACCCGCGACCTGGTTGCGGCCAATGCGCGCCACCGCAAAGGCGATGAGGCCGCGTTGCCCGTCATCATCGATAAGCTTCGTACGATCGCGGGATTCTACCCCACCCATATCGAAAAAGAAGACAAGAACTTCTTTCCCGCCGCTCAACGCTATCTGTCCCGTTCGGAAGATCAGGCGCTGCTCTCCGATTTCAGGGAATTTGACGGCCGCATGATTCATGTCAAATACACCCAGATGATGGAAACGCTGGAGATGTCGAGAGCATAAAAAGGAGCAATCATGGGCAAGGCCAACCGACCCGCGGCGCGGGTAGGAATCTCGGGCTCGTATGGCGGGCTCAATCTGGGCGACGAGGCCATTCTGAAGGCCATGATCGCCCAGCTGCGGCGTGCACTGCCGGTAGAGATCACGGTGTTTTCACGGGATGCGGAAGATACACGCCGGCGCCACGAGGTCGAGCATGCCGTACCGACCCGTGAACTGTCGCGCCGTGAGGCGATGGAAATTGTACGCGGATTGGATCTGCTGATTCTGGGCGGCGGGGGCATTCTGTACGATGCCGAAGCCGAAATCTATCTGCGCGAAGTGACCCTGGCGCACGAGGTCGGCACGCCGGTAATGGTGTATGCCGTCAGCGCAGGGCCTCTGACCGAACAGAGCATCCGTTCAAAAGTCCGCGACGCCTTGAACCAGACGGCGGTGATCACCGTGCGCGATCGCCAAAGCATTCAGTTGTTCGAAGAGATCGGGGTGACGCGTGACATCCGCCTGACCGCGGACCCGGCGGTGCTCAGTGAACCTGAACCGCTCAGTGAGGATGAGATCGTACGCTTCGAGTCCTTCGATCCCCGGGCGCGCCTGATCGGTTTGTCGGTACGGGAGCTGGGGCCGGCGGCACCCGATCTGGATGTGGAACACTATCACCGTCTGGTGGCCAATGCCGCCGATTTTTTAATCGACCGGCTGGATGCCGAGGTGGTTTTTTTCCCTCTCGAGCGACGCCGCTTCGATGTTCAGCACAGCCACGGCGTCATTGCCCGGATGAGCCATGCCCAGCGGGCCAGCGTCCTGAAGCGCGATTATACGCCGGGTCAGCTCATATCGCTGCTGGGGCGCTTTCAGTTTGCCGTGGGCATGCGGCTGCACTTTCTGGTTTTTGCCGCCCTGGCGGGCATTCCCATGGTCGGGCTGCCGTATGCCACCAAGGTCACCGGGTTTCTGGAGGGAATGCGCATCGAGGCCATCGGCCTGGGGCATGTGAGCGCCGGACAGTTAATCGCACGCATCGACCGTGCCTGGAGCACCCGCGATGAGCTGCGCGGCCGCATCCGGGAGGCGCTTGATGAACTCAAACAACGCGCCCTGGAAAACAATAAACTGGCGCTGGGATTGCTCGCCGCCGGCGGAAATCGACAGCGCGGGTGACCTGAACAATATGTGAGAAACCATGTCCAAACACTTTCGCACCGATATCCTGATCGTAGGAGGCGGGCTGGGCGGAATTGCCGGCGCCCTGTCGGCATTACGCCTTGGGAAAAAGGTAATCCTGACCGAGGAGACGGACTGGATTGGAGGCCAGTTGACCGCCCAGGCGGTTCCTCCGGACGAACATCCCTGGATCGAGGGCACCGGCCGCACCGCGACGTACCAGCGCCTGCGGGAAGGCATCCGCGAGTATTACCGGCGGAACTATCCCCTTCTGCCGGAAGCCCGCTTCGATCCCCGTTTGAATCCGGGCAAGGGCAATGTCAGCGGGCTCTGCCACGATCCACGCGTGGGGCTTGCGGTATTGCACGAACTGCTGACCCCCTACCTGGCCAGCCGTCAGCTGGATATCATCCTGCGCCACCGACCGGTGCAGGTCGATGTCGAAGGCGATCGGGTGCGCGCCGTGGTGCTGCAAAGCGTATTTACGGAAGAGACCAGTCTGATCGAGGCGCCCTACGTTCTGGATGCCACCGAACTGGGAGATCTGCTGCCCATGGCCGGGGTCGAGCATGTGATCGGCGCCGAAAGCCAGTCCCAGACCGGCGAACCGCATGCCCTTTCCGGCGATGCCGACCCATTGGACCAGCAGGCCGTCACCTGGTGCTTTGCCATGGACTATCTGCCTGACGAGGATCATACCATCGAACGGCCGCGCGATTATGACTTCTGGCGCGGCTATCAGGCCGATTTCTGGCCTGAGCCTCAACTGGGCTGGGTCTTCATCGACCCCACCACTCTCGATTTGCGGAAGCAGGCCGTTTTCGAGGGCCCCACCGACGAGGATGTGAACGACCTGTGGCACTTTCGGCGCATTTTCTTCCGCGGCCATTATCCCTACGGAATGTACGCCAGCGATGTCACTCTGGTGAACTGGCCTCAGAACGACTACTGGCTGGGTCCGCTGCTGGGCGTACCGGATGAGGATCGCCGGCGCAACATGGACGGCGCGCGTCAGTTGAGCCTGTCGTTTCTTTACTGGATGCAGACCGAAGCCCCCCGGCTGGACGGCGGCCTGGGATACCGGGGGCTGCGCCTGCGCAATGACGTGATGGGTACCGCGGACGGACTGGCCAAACACATTTACGTGCGTGAGAGCCGCCGCATCCGCGCTGAATTCACGGTGCTCGAACAGCATGTGGGTGTCGAGGCCCGCAAACCCTTACAGGGCGCCGCGGTTTTTCAGGACAGCGTCGGCATCGGCAGCTACCGCATCGATCTGCATCCCAGCACGCGGTTGCACACCTATGTCGATATCGGCAGTTGGCCGTTTCAGATTCCTCTCGGGGCTCTGATTCCCATCCGCATGGACAACCTCCTGCCGGCCTGCAAGAATGCCGGCGTCACGCATATCACGAACGGATGCTTTCGACTGCACCCGGTCGAGTGGACCATCGGCGAGGCGGCGGGCGCACTGGCGGCCTTCTGCCTGAACCGCAAATTGACTCCCCGCCAGGTGCGCAACACCTCCGCGCATTTGAATGATTTTCAGCGACTGCTCACCGGGCTGCTGGGCTTCGAACTGGCCTGGCCCAACCCGCGGGTGACCGCGCGCTGAGCCTGCATGGGCCGTTGACGCTGGAGCGGCCCATAAAGACCTGATCGGGGCCATTCCTCGGCGGCGGTGCGCCGTTCCATCCCGAGGCTTGTTCCTGGCCACCCGCTGCAAAACCATTCGTCCCGGTCCTTTGACGACGCATCCAGCGGACTGCCAATCCGCTCCCTGCAGGCATTGGCTGTGTTTTTCAGCTTTGATTTTATCAGGTAAGCTTGATACGCAGTTACAGAATGGTTTTTCCTTCAGTTCCCTTGAATATCGCTTGCGCCGACCTGCAGAGGCACGCCATGATCCACCCCCTAGCCCATGAATACAAAGATCGACCCGCAGATCTTTCGGACCGCCAGCTGATTGTCTCCAGACGCTACTGGCCGGCCGCCCTGCCCATCGTGCTGCTGTTTGCGGTCATGAATGTTCTGTGGATCGCGGATCTGCGGACCTCCTATCCCGCAGTCCACCTGAACATACTGCTCAACATCATCTTTATCGCACTGAATTCTTTGTTCATCGCCTATTTGGCGGCCCGCAGCTTCATCACCCGGGGAGAGCCCTCCCTGTTGCTGCTGGGCTGCGGCGTCCTGGTGTGGAGCGCCTCCGGAATCATTGCCGTGGCGCTCGGCCGAGGTGATCCCAACCTGATCGTGACCATTCACAACCTGTGCGCCGGGTTGTCGGCCGCCTGCCATCTCGGCAGCGCGCTGCTTTCCATGCAAGGGGGGTTCAGATTGACCGCCAGGGACGTCTGGTTGGGAGTGGCCTACGTGATGGCGCTGGGCGTCGTCGCCTTGATCGCTCTGGCGGCGAATGCCGGTTGGACCCCGACCTTTTTCATACAGGGTCAGGGCGGAACGCCCCTGCGGCAGACCGTACTGGGCGCCACCATTCTCATGTTCATCGCAAGCGCGCTCATTCTGGGCATATCCCGGCGCGGTTCGATCTCGGCCTTTGCCTGCTGGTATGCGCTGGGCCTGCTGCTGATCGCGACCGGCATTTTCGGCGTCATGATTCAGACCGCCTATGGCAGCTTGTTAGGCTGGATCGGACGGTTGTCCCAGTATCTCGGCGGGATCTACATGCTCGTCGCGGCAGTCGCCGCGGTGCGCGAGAGCGGGGCATGGGAAGTGGCGCTGGAATCGCAGCTCAACGAAGCCCGGCAGGATTACACGAACCTGCTGGATCTGGCCGCCGACGGCATTGCGGTCTATGAACCGCCGGGAACCAATCACGAGGGCCGATTCCTGAGCGTCAATCCGGCGCTGTGCCGTCTGCTGGGCTACACGGCGGATGAACTCATGGGCATGCCGCCGGGCAGCCTTCTGGCGGTGGAGAAGGGGGCGGCAGTATCCTCCGGGTCCGGTGCGCCGGGGGAGCCTCCTTCGGAGCGCTATGAGACACGATTGACCGCCAGGGACGGTTCGGTGATAGCAGTCGAGATCAACACACGCTTCTTCGAACAGCACCGCCGCCCCAGGGTGATGTCGATCGTGCGCGACATCACCGAGCGCAAACAGATGGAGGCGGCGGTGCAGGAAAGCGTCGAACGCTACCAACTGGTCATCGAAGGAGCCAGCGCGGCTATCTGGGACTGGGACGTGAAAAACCGCAAAGTCTTTTTTTCACCGCAATGGAAGGCCCTGCGCGGGTTGGAGGAAAGCGAGGTCGGCGACAGTGAAGCAGAGTGGAGCAGCCGCATTCATCCGGATGATGCGCCGCGGGTGAGCGCGGCAGTCCAGGCCCATTTCGAAGGACGGACGCCCATTTTTGCCCAGGAGTACCGGATTAAGTGCAAGGACGGCTCCTGGAAATGGGTCAGCGATCGAGGGCTTGCCCGGCGGGATGCCGCCGGCCGCATTGTGCGCATGGCCGGTTCGGAAATGGATATCACCGAACGCAAACGAGCCCACGAAGAACTCGAAACCAAAGTTCGCGAACGCACAGCGGAACTGACCCGCACCCTCGAACAGATCCGGTCGGTCAACGCAACGCTGGACCATCAGGCCCAGCAGCTGCGGGCGCTGACCGGCGAGTTGACCATGACCGAGCAGCGCGAGCGCAAACGCTTTTCGACACTGCTGCATGACGGCCTGCAGCAGTACCTGGCCGCAGCCAAGATGCAGGTGGGGGCCATCCGCGGGCAGACCACGGACGCTTCCGTCCGGGAAACGGCCGACGCGATCGAGGCGATTCTGGGTGAAGCGTTGAAGATCTCGCGCTCCCTGACCTTGGAATTGAGTCCGCCGATCCTGCATGACGGCGGGTTGGCCGCAGGCCTGCACTGGCTGCAGCGCTGGATGCGTGAAAAGCACGGTTTTGAAGTCGGGCTCGTCCTGGAAGCGATTACCGAGCCGGTCGAAGATATCCGCATCCTGCTCTTCGAAGCCGTGCGCGAATTGCTCTTCAACGCCGCCAAGCACAGTCGGGTGAACAGGGCGAATGTGCGCCTCGCGCAAACCGATGCCCGCTTGCAGATCGTCATCCGGGATGAAGGTGCGGGATTCGATCCCGAGGCACTGAAACCTTCCGGCGGTGATGCCGGTGGTTTCGGGTTGTTTACCATTTTCGAACGGCTCAAACTGGTCGGCGGCGCTCTGGAAATCGACAGCGCTCCGGGAAAAGGCAGCACCTTCCGGTTGCATGTACCCGTGAACCTGAAGACCCCGGCGGTGATGAATGCCGAGCGGCTGGGGCCGCCGGACGACGCTTCGCAGGCTTCCGCCGTGACCCACAGCATCCGGATCCTGCTGGCCGATGACCACGCTCTTTTCCGGGACGGCCTGGCGCGGTTGCTTTCGAGGGAGCCGGACATCCGCGTCGTCGGACAGGCCGCCAGCGGCCGCGAGGCTATCGCGCTGGCCAAGAGCGTCTCGCCGGATGTCATTCTCATGGACATCAGCATGCCGGACGTCAATGGCATCGAAGCTGCCGGGATCATAACCCGCCGCCATCCGCACATTCGCGTCATCGGCCTTTCCATGCACGACGATCGCGCGCGCGAACTGATGCTTGGTGCGGGCGCGGTGGACTTTCGGACCAAAAGCTGTCCGCCGGCCGAACTGATCCAGGCGGTGCGGTCCTGCCTGGAGGAGAACCCGTCCAAAAATGAGCGGAATTGCCCGGTGCCTGCTGAAGGGGCACCGGCGGAAGCCGGAGGATGAAAGCCGCAGACGCAAAGCATTACTTTAAAAAGCGGCATCCGGATCAGGACTGCCTGAGGTGGTGATAGCCGGGCAGCGTGGTCAGCCGGGGGTCTTCGACCGCATACCCGATCGTGAAATGATAGAGACATTGAACGCGATCATCCGCCAGACCGAGCAATTCATGCACCGGATCGTCGAAATAGCAGCCGATGCCGGTTCCGCGCAGGCCCTGGGCTTCGGCTTCCAGGTATAGCACCTGGCCGATCATGCCGCACTCCCGGAAGAGGTTGCGATACAGATAAGGCGCGCGCTCCAGAAGGGGACGGAAGGGGACCAGCATGGCCACGGCAAACACACCGTGAGCGGCAATCTCCTGATGACAGCTCAACGCCATGGCGTCCAGGGTGAAGTCGCCGGACAGCAGCCGCCACAGCGGCAGAAGGGGGTGCGCCGCCCGCCACTCGAAATCAGGGCGGCAGAGCGGGCGCAGGTGCCCGACGGCGCCGGGGGTGCGGCCCAGAATGTAAAGACCCGGGGAAACGCCTTCCACGCGGTGTACAAACAACAGCAGGTCGGCCGCTGGCGCAGCGGGCGTCGCTTCGAAGGGAGCCGCACCGGCATCCGGCAGGGTCCGTGCCAGTATGGCATGGAAGCGGTCGGCGGCCAGGAAAGCCCGGCGATCGAAGCCGACTGCGCTGCGCCGGCGCCGGAAGACGGCTTCGGCGGAGAGGGCCGGCGGCGGGAAAACGGTGCGCACCCGACTCAGCAGGGGAGCGCTCTGGACCGTGATCGGTTTTCGGGCGGCGGCGGCAACCTTTCGGATGATCGGCCAATCCCGGACCTGATTGCTGAGGCCGTTGGGCTGCCCCTGCAGGGCTGTCCGGGCGAACATTTCGACTACCTCGGACGGCAGTCCGCGCGGCGGCTCCAGCGTCGGCTCCGCCGTGCAGACCCAGCAGAGCAGGTCGGGTTCTTCGGCTGTAAGGTGCGGCCAGGCGGTCCGATCCAGGCCCAGCAAAGCGCCGATCTGATCGTCCCCTGCACCGGCAAGGGGCAGCAGACGCCAATGGTTCAGCCGTGCGGACAAGGCCAGGGCGGCCAGGGCATGGCCGGCGTCCAGGTTGCAGTAGCGGTAAGCGCGCTCCCCATACTTCCACGCTTCGCGCCAGAAGACCGAGGTCAGGGCCACCGCAAAACCGGGCACACCCAGATGCTGCGCAAGGGGCTGCCATATTTCCTCCGCCAATCGGGCACGTTGCTCCAGGGCATGCCAAAAAGGACTGTAGTGGTATAGGCCGGCCGTCACACCGGGTAGTTGCGGCAGGACCAGGTGGGCCTCGGTAGGGTGCAGGTTGCCTGAACTGGGGTTCATGCGCAGCGACCAGCGGGCGGCGCCCGCCATTTTCCAGGCCGACAACCCCAGCGAGAAGCGCAGGAAACGGGAGAGCGTGGCCAGGTTCAGCGGCCGAGGCGCAGCGGGCGGTTCGAAAAGGGCGTGATACGGCGTTTGCGACCCTGGTCCGCCGAGGGGCAGCGCGATGCGCGGTGCCCCCTCATAGAAGCGGAAGGGGTTGGGCTGGTTGGCCCAGTCCAGGGCGCCCGCCGACCGTGCGTAGCGGTGAAAATGGTGCTTGGTGGCCTCATGGTAATTCCGAATGGCCTGTAACCCGGCGCCCATGGCCTGACACCCTCCGCCCCTTCACGCTTCAATGTCAGTTGATGTCGTAGTAAATCCCCGCCGTTTTTTTCTGGTCGCCGTATTTGGCCAGCACCAGAATCTGGTATTTGCCCTTGGCCGGCATGTTGAAGTAGCCATCGTAGCTGTTCATGGAAGGTTCGAATTTCAGGGTCTTGATCTGGTCCTGGCCGGAAGGAGCCACGACCCGCATGCTGACCGTGGCGTCGGTGATCGGCTGCTGCGTCTGCTGATCCTTGAGCGTCACCGTGATATTGTGGGTCGTGCCGGGCTCGATATCTTCCTTCATGTTCATTTCACGGAGCATTTTCAGGTGCTCCGGGTTGGCCATCACGGCAAAACCGACCACCGCGCCCTCTACCAGGACATCCTGGCTCTGCATGCTGCCCATATCATGGGTCGAGCCGCCTTGACCGTGCTGGGACTGGGTCAGCCCCTGGGCGGCCAGAATGAGGGTCATGAGCAGGGCGATCGAAAACCATCGCAGTTTTATCATGGTATGCCTCCTTGAATTTATTATTTATCGAGGTTCAGGTGAAAGGCGATCGGGGTTCTTCAGGAATCGGTGTCGCCGGTATTCACCGTTTTACTTTATGTTGCCGAAGAGCACTTTACGAATCCATCGACTTTATCTTTCAACTTCGAACATCAATGACTCATTTTCGATACCTGCAGTTTGGACTTCTTCATCGCCCGGGACTTGAGCATGGCGAAAATCACCGGCGTGATGATCAGCACATGGATGGTCGAAGTGAGCAACCCCCCGATGATCGGTGCGGCGATGGGCTTCATCACATCCGCGCCGATGCCGGAGGACCACATGATGGGCAGCAGGCCGATCATGGTCGTTCCCACGGTCATGATCTTGGGCCGCAGGCGCAGCACCGAACCCTCGATGGCGGCTTCATTGATATCGGCTTGATTCACCGGTCCGCTGCGCAGGCGCTTGTCGAGTGCTTCGTGCAGGTAGACGATCATCACCACGCCGGTTTCCACGGCGATGCCATACAGCGCGATATAGCCCACCCACACCGCTACGCTGAAGTTGTAGCCCAGCAGGTACTGCAGGATCACCCCTCCGGTCATGGCATAGAGCACGGCCAGCATCAGAACGATCGACTCCGAAACCGAATGGAAGGTCATGTAGAGCAGAATGAAAATCACGAAAAAGACGATCGGCATAACAATTTTGAGCCGCTCTTTGGCGCGCAGCTGGAATTCGTACTGGCCGCTCCAGGTGAGGAAGTAGCCGGCGGGTAGATGCAGCTTTTCGGCAATGACCTGCTTGGCCTCCTCGACATAACCGCCCACGTCGCGCCCGGTCACGTCAATGAAGACATAGCCGGCCAGTTGGGCATCCTCGTCGCGGATCATGGCCGGGCCGGTGGTCATGGTGATATCGGCCAACTGAGCCAGCGGGATCTGCATCATCCGCGATTCCGAAGAAGCGGATGCGCTCATGGCACCGTCGCCGCCCATGTCAACCGGTACCAGGATGCGCTTGATCTTCTCGATGTCGTCGCGCAGTTCGCGCATGTAGCGGACGTTGACCGGGTAACGCTCGCGGCCCTCGATGGTGCGGGTGACGTTCATACCGCCGATCGCGGACTGGATCACCTCCTGGACCTCGCCAACGGTAAGGCCGTAACGCGCGATCGCGTCGCGATCGATGCGGATGTCGGTAAAATAACCGCCGGCCACGCGTTCGGCATAGACGCTGCGGGTGCCGGGCAGCGGTTTGAGGATGTTTTCGATCGATATGCCGATCTCCTGAATGGTGTCCAGATCGGGGCCGAAGACCTTGACGCCCACCGGCGTGCGGATACCGGTGCTGAGCATATCGATGCGTGCCCGGATGGGCTGGGTCCAGGCATTTTGCAGTCCCGGAAACTGCATCCGGCGGTCCATCTCTTCCACCAGCTCTGTATAGTCCATGGGGCGCTCGGCACCGAAGATACGTTTTGCGGCGGGGCGCACCCATTCCGGCAGAAACGTATACTCCTTGGCGACTTTGCGCCACTGGTCGCGCGGCTTCAACTGCACGGTGGTTTCCATCATGCTGAAGGGGGCCGGATCGGTGGAGGTTTCGGCCCGGCCGGCTTTGCCGTAAACCGAAACCACCTCCGGAAAGGTCTTGAGGATGCGGTCCTGGGTGGCCAACAGCTTCTGGGCTTCAGTCACCGATATGCCGGGGTTGGTCACGGGCATGTAGAAGATCGTGCCCTCGTAGAGCGTCGGCATGAACTCGCTGCCGATGCGCAGCGCCAGAAACAACGCCAGCGGAATGAGCAGGAAGTTTAGCGCGATGGCGGTTTTCTTGAAGCGCAGGGACCAGACCAGAATGGGAAGATATATCTTTCTAAGAAGACGCGCCAGCGGGTTTTCGGCCTCGGGCCGCAGGCGCTTGCCGCGCAGAAAGAGAATCATCAACAGTGGCACGAGGGTGATGGCCAGCAACGACGAAGTGGCCATGGCAAAGGTCGTGGTGAAGGCCAGGGGACGGAAAAGACGTCCTTCCTGGGCTTCGAGCATAAAGACGGGCACGAAGGAGATGATGATGATGATCAGGGCGAAAAAGATGGGACGGCCGACCTGCTGGCAGGCTTTGACGATGGTGGCCGTGCTGTTGCGGCGGTCCTCGTCTGTACCTTCGGAAAGGCTCCGATAGCCGTTTTCGACCATTACAATGGAAGCATCCACCAGCACGCCGATCGAGAGCGCCAGGCCGCCCAGGCTCATGATATTGGAGGATATCCGGAAGAAGTACATCGGAATGAAGGAGATGATCAGGGCGATTGGCAGGGCGAAGATCGGCACCAGTGCGGATCTGAAGTGCATCAGAAAGACGATCACCACCACGCTGACGACGATGATTTCTTCCAACAGTGTTTTCTGCAGGTTGCGGATCGATTGGTTGATAACGTCCGACCGGTCATAGGTCGGTACGATCCTGATGCCTTCGGGCAAACCGGGGGTGATTTCGTCGATCTTCGCCTTGACGGCATTGATGACGTCCAGAGCGTTTTCGCCGAAGCGGATCACGACCACGCCGCCGGCCACTTCGCCCAGGCCGTCCAGTTCCACGATGCCCCGGCGGATATCCGGGCCGAGCGTTACCTGGGCCACATCACGCAGCAGGATCGGGGTGCCGCCCTGAATACCGAGAGCGATTTTGCCGATGTCCTCCACTGATTTCAGGTAGCCCAGTCCGCGCACCATGTATTCCCGGCCGCTGAACTCCAGCAACCTTCCCTCCACATCGTTGTTCGACATCTGGATGCGGCTGATCACGTCGCGGATCGAAATGTTGTAGGCCGCCAGGCGGTTGGGATCGAGGTTGACCTGGTATTGTTTGACAAAGCCGCCGATGCTGGCCACCTCGGCCACACCCTCGACGCTGGCCAGGGCGTACCGCAAGTACCAATCCTGCAGGGAGCGCAGATCGGCCAGATCATTCCGGCCGCTTTCATCCACCAGGGCATAGGTGTAAACCCAACCCACCCCGGTGGCATCCGGACCCAGAACCGGCACCGCACCCTCCGGCAGGCTGCCGGTGAGTTGCTGCATATACTCCAATACCCGCGAGCGGGCCCAATAGATGTCGGTGCCGTCCTCAAAGATGGCATACACATACGAAAAACCGAAGTCCGAAAGCCCTCGCACGGTTTTGACCCGCGGCGCGGAGATCAGGCTGGAGACGATCGGATAGGTGACCTGGTCCTCGATCAAATCCGGGCTGCGGCCTTCCCACGGGGTGTAGACGATCACCTGCACGTCCGAAATGTCGGGCAAGGCGTCCAGGGCGATATTCTGCATGGCGAAAACCCCGCCCAGGACCAGCAACAGTACGCCGGTGAACACCAGAAAGCGGTTTCTTGCGCAGGCGGCAATGATCTTCTCAATCATATGATATTTCCCAGGCTAGTCATGCTCAGTCCGGCTGAAATCCAGGAACCCGAGTACGGTTAAACCCGCCACCCCGTACACTCTAATGTTGATGCCCTCCGCCGCCACCGATGGCCTCCTTGAGCCTGGATTCGGAGTCGATCAGGAAATTGGCACCGATCACCACCGTCTCGCCCGGCCGCAAGCCCTCAAGCACCTCGTAGTAACCATCGGCATTGGCGCCGGTCACGATGTCGCGCGGTTCGAAGAACCCCGCTTCCTTGGCCACCAGCACCACCTTGCGGCTGCCGGTTTCGATCACCGCACTGTCAGGAACGGAGGTGCGAACGCCCAGATCGATTTTTATCGAAACAGTGGCATACATTTCCGGCTTCAACCGGCCTTCGGGATTTGGAAATTCAAACCGCACGCGGGCGGTGCGGGTGCGCGGATCGAGTGCCGGATAGATGTACACCGCCTTGCCCCGGAAGACTTCGCCCGCATGGGAGGCGAGGGTCACCTCGGCTTGCTGATCGAGGCGGATCATGGGCAATTCATACTCGTAAATGTCCGCAATCATCCAGACCACCGAAAGATCGGCGATCCTGAACAACGTGGCCCCCGGTTCGACATAGGTGCCGCGGTTGACCATCTTCTCCAGGATAACGCCGTTCAGCGGCGAGTGCAGCGTCAGGGCTCTTTGAACCTGGCCGCTCTTTTCGAGGGCTTCGATCTGTGCTTCGCTGATATCCCAGAACTGCAGGCGCCGGCGAGTGGAATCGACCAGCACGTCACCGCCGCCGGAGATCTCGGGGAAAGGGCTCTTCTCCCAGCTGCTGCGCGCGCGCAGGGCCAGAAGGTATTCCTCCTGCGTGGAGACCAACTCGGGGCTGTAAAGCGTGAGCAGCGGTTGGCCTTTGGCCACCAGGCGGCCGGTGAAATCGGCGAACAGCTCTTCAACCCATCCGGCGATTTTGGGCGAAACGGTGCCGACCCGTTTTTCATCGTATTCGATGCGTCCGACGGTGCGGATAATCTTCTTCAGGGATCGTTTTTCCACCTTGCTGAGCCTGACGCCGATCAATTGCTGCCGTTCGGGCGATATCTGAACACTTCCCGGGGCCACCGTCTCTTGTTTGCCTTCCTGCTGGAGGCGTTCCACGTCCAGGTTCTTGAGTTCCTCGAAATCGGATTGCGCCGCGCCGTTCTGGGGCGGCTGCGCCGGGGGGCCGTGACCGGCATGCGGATCGGGGGTCTGGCCGATGGCCAGGCGGCCGGCGGCGGCGGCCGCAACCAGGATCAGGATAATCAAGAGGTAACGTTTCATCAGTGCTCCTTGCCGTCTTCAAGCGGTGCGCCCAAAGCAGCTTCAAGCGAGGCGATGGTTTTGGCGTACTCCGTGATGGCTTGATGGTAGTCCAGCTCAAAGCGGTAAAGCCGCATGCGGCTGTCCAAAAGGGTCATGAAATCCGCCTTGTTCACCGTATAGGCACTCATCGCCGACTGGATCTGCATCGTCGTCTGGGGAATGATGCCGGTCCGGTACAGCTCGATCTGGCGTTCGAGCCGCTCGGCCATGGCGCCCAGGTCGGCGATCATGTAGGAAAGCTCGTTGCGCGCCGATGTCAAACGGGCCTGTTCAGCCGTAAGTTCGGCGGAAACCTCATCCACCCGCCGGTTTTGTTTGGATTTGGCGAAGACCGGCAGGTTCATCTCCACCATTGCGCTGTACATGTCCCGCCGGTCCTCGCGCTGTCCGTAGGAGATCCGGAAATTGAAATCCGGATAGCGGTCACGGGTGGCCAGCAGGAATTCCTTGTGCCGCCCGTCGATTTCGCGCTGCAGCGCATTCAGCATGGGGTTCGTTCGCAGGGCGGTCTGCTGCACTTGTTCAATATCAATCGAGTAGGCCTGGAACGGCAGCTCCTCGGGTATCCCCAGCGGTTGCCGCGAGGGGCGGTTGAGCAGCATGTTCAACTGGGCCTCCAGTGCCCGGCGGCGCTGATCGAGCATCAACAGTTCGTCCAGCATGCGGGAGATTTCGACCTGCACCCGGATCACGTCTTCCTGAATGCCCTGGCCCACGCTGTAGCGGGTCTGGGCCAGTCGCGAAAAATCCTCCAGGATGGTCTTGTTGCGGCGGGTGACCTGGGTGGCGCGGTGGACGTGAGACAGGTCGAAAAAAGCCATTTTGACATTCCGGATCACCTGATTGGCCGCATCGGATATCTCCGCCTGCGCCGCCTCGGCTTGCTGCTCGGCCGCCTCGCGCTTCAACCGGCGTTTTCCCGGAAAGGGCAGCTGCTGAGAAAGCGTTATCTCTTTAGCCGTCATATCTACGTCGTCCAGATCGAAATTATCGGGCACATTCAGAACCCCGAATCCCAGCATGGGATCGTCCAGGGCTCCTGCCTGGGGCACTTGCTGGCGCGCCGCCTCGGCGCGCTGTCGGGCGGTTTCAATCTGCGGATTGGCGGCCAGCGCCTGATCGACCAACTGCCCTAAAGTCAGAACCGGTTCTTCGGCCAGGCCGACCACCGGCAGCACCAGCAGAGCGGTCATTAAAACCAAGCCTTTGAGGACGCGGGACATTTCAGTACACCTTTCACGGCGCCTTCTTCCTCGAATTCATTTTACCCCGCGAAGGGACCGCCGAGAGCACCGTCGCGGGCGATATTGAGTTCTGATGCATACAACGTGGAGGGGCACCAGGGAAAACGCAGGTCGCAAATACTCCCCTTCCGGTCGATTGGGAGTCGCTTTTGCAAAAAATGAATTCTGGGGTCAATAAAATACTCGATGCAATTTAAGGCGCTTCCACGAAAAGGCAAGATTCGCAGGAGCCCTCCGCTTCCCGGAAACAGCCGAAAGAATGCATCCTTCAGCCAAAGTATTCACTGGACATTTCCGTGTTAACCAGCCGATCCCGGATATTTCTGAAGTCGTTTTGATTGGCTATGAAGGCATCGAAAACGACGGGATCGAACAATGTACCGCGTCCATTAACGATTTCGGTGACGGCCTCTTCATGAGACCAGGGTTTTTTGTAGGGCCGTTTGCTGATCAGGGCATCGTATGCATCGGCCAGGGCGACGATTCTCGCCGAAAGCGGGATGGCTTCACCGCGCAATCCTTCGGGGTAGCCGCTGCCATCCCAGCGTTCGTGGTGCGAATTGGCAATTTCGCGGGCCAGGGCCAGGTAACTATCCTTGCCGTAACGATCGACAAAGAGCTGGTTCGCTTTTTTGAATATTTCTCCGGCCAGCGAGGTATGCGTTTTCACCAGTTCGAATTCGTCCGCGGTCAGCTTCCCGGGTTTGGTCAGGATCGCTTCCGGCACGGCAGTTTTTCCGATGTCGTGCAGAATTGCTGCCAGAGATAAATCTTCAACGTACTCCGGCCACTGATCGTAGTCGCTGCAATCGCAGCGCTTCTCCAGCCATCGCGCCAGCACCCGCACATAGCCGCCAATCCGGCGAATGTGGTCGCCTGTGGTGTAGTCATGATATTCCGACAGGGTCGCCAGGGCCTCGATCGAGGTTTGTCGGGTGAGCCGGATCTCGTCCGTACGCTCAGCCACCATTTTCTTCAGTAGCTTTTGTTTCTGCAGCGCCATATGCCGGGTGAAGCGGAACCATGAGATCCAGGCGCCGGTGACGACCATGAACGCTGTTTCAAGCGACGTATGGATCACATCCTTGGATGTGGCAAACGGGTTGCCGTGGTGAGTGAAGAATAAACCCATGATCAGCTCGCGGAGAAAAGGCACCGTCGATAGAACCAGCACGATCTTCCAGTCGTTGGTCCGATACAGCTGCACGAGCCTGTCGGCGTTCGCATTCCAAGCTGTCCATCTGCCGGCTTTAAGAACCACGGTGGCATCTCCTCGGCTGATACATTCATCTCTTTTGTTCAGCCTTCCCCAAAACCTGCAAGGGGCGTGCCTGATCTCTCCGTCCGTCCGCATTCCACCATTTTGCGGCTTGCTTCTGCTGTCCTTAGCGCCCGGAGATTGGAGATTTTCTCCCAGTTTTTTCAGGTGCAGGTTCTCCTGCCACCCAGCGAGAGCGAAGCGAACCGCATCCCCAGCCGTGTAAATATTACGCGATGCTGGGCGATGATGGATGTCAGGGCGCTCGATTATTTCGCATCTCCTCCCCGCAAGATTCAAATGCTCGATGTGTATTTGGTTGAATTTATTGTGTATTTAACTTTGCCGACATTTGGCATATCGGTTGCAATACCGCTTGTCAAAGATTGATTCACCCATACACCTGATCTGAAAGGAGATCGAAAAATGAAACTTCACCTGCTCGTTACATTAACTGTTCTTGGCTTCGTCCTTTTCTCCGGCCAGGCGCTGGCCGCCGAAAACAGCGGCTTGTCCCTGATCGAACAGACGATTCAGAGTTCGACCGAGCGCGGTCTGTCCACCGCCACCATGGCGGATCGAACTGCGGTTCGGGATGTGCGCAGTTATTTCGGATCTCACAACTACGACGTCCGAGATGCCGTCGAAAGCTCGAAAGAGAATGGCGGTGGTCCGGCGACCCATGTTGAATCCGACGCGGGCCGAGATACGCGTGCCTATTTCGGTGGAGCTGCGGAAAAAGATGCGCTGAATATCTGGCAGACCATTGAAAGCTCGAAAGAGAAAGGCCTGAATTAAGAGGCCTCACCCCAGGGCAAAGAGGGTGGATTATGCAATGTCTAATCCAGTTAAACGAATCCTCGATATTCCATGACAAGGCCGGCGAAGGACGATTCGCCGGCCTCTATTTTCGACTGCGTCATCGTGCCGGAACTGAAGTGAGCCTGGGACTGTGAGATGCCGGCACGGGGGAGTACTTCCTGCAGACCTGACGTAGATTTACGGACCTGACATAGATTCAGGAAGGAGCGTGCAAATGAATCCCAAAAAACTCATCATGCAGTTTCTCAGACAAAAAACCCATGAACTTGCCGCGGGAGAGCACACCGAGGACACTGAAAAGCTGCATAGGATCGTGGATGGGATGGGTACGGGCACTGCCCTGCTCGTGATCGAGCATCAGCTTTACGGCCAGATCGGCAATCATCGGAAGATCGATGGATTGGAAAACAAGGGGCGCTACTACACCGCCAAAATCGTTGAGCATGATGGCGCCGTCATCCAGCGATTGATCGTGGATAAACAGACCGGTATCGTCCGCTTTGTATAGTGACACCGTGTTGATCTGGAAACCCCATGGCAAAGCGGAGAGAAGCATTTAACATGTTACAACCCGTAACATACACATTCACCTACGCGGCCGAAACCCATATCGGGCGCCGGGCGCGCAATGAAGACGCGGTGCGGATACCCTCCAGCGAGAACGATCTGCTCTTCGCCATCGCCGATGGGCTGGGCGGTCACAGCGGGGGCGACCTGGCCAGCCGCCTGGCGTGTCAAGGATTGACCCGGTACGATCAAGATCGTACAGCCGAACCGTCCGCCTTGCATCCTGAATCCGTCAGCCGGCGCCTGGTCGCCACTGTATTGAGAATCGACAAGCTGATCCGTCTGCACGGACGCAACGATGCGGCTTTGGCGGACATGGGCACCACCCTTTCCTGCCTGGTCCTGGCGCAGGGTCAAAGCATTATCGCACACGTGGGTGACAGCCGCATCTACCGGCTGCGGCGCGGTCATTTAACGTGTCTGACGACAGACCACACGTTTGTACAGGACATGATTTTTGAAGGTCAGGTGGACCCCGAAAGGGCCGCTTCTCATCCACTGCGCCATCTTCTGACACGATCCGTCGGGACCCCCGAACCTCTGGAATGGGTCGATACCCGTATCGATGACGTATTCCGCGGGGACCGGTTTTTATTGAGCACCGACGGCCTGCATACCGCACTTTCCGCAGAGCGACTGGCAGCGGTTCTGGGCAAACCATGGAACCCTCAAAGAGTCGCTGCCCGGCTGGTATCCGAAGCGTTGCAAGCCGGTGCCAACGACAATATCAGTGCTATCGTGATCTTCGTATCGGAGTCCGGCTCGCCAGCATCCTTCGCAGGTCATGATCCGATTGGATGGAACGCCGATGAATATGCCGGAAAAAAAACTATTGGACACCGGAAGTGTCATTGATGACAAGTGGATCCTGATCGAACCGATCGGCAAGGGAGGTATGGGAGAGGTCTACCGGGCCCACCAGCTTAACCTGAACCGGGACGTGGCGATAAAGGTTATCTGTTCGTCGATGCTGCAGGATGTCGAACCGGATTCGGTTGAAGCCGACGCGGCCCTGCAGCGGTTCAAGCGTGAAGTCCAGACCATGGCGCAGGTACGCCATCCCTACATTCTGCAGATATTCGATTATGGCACCACCTCTGCAACGAGAGAGGGCCGGACCGCTACATTCGACTACATTGCCATGGAGTACGTGCCGGGCAATACCTTCCGGTTCACCATGTCCGAGCAAGGCTTTGACACCGAGACAAAGTTATTGGTCGACTGGCTCCGGCGCTATTTCATGCCCGTGCTGGAAGGTGTTGAAGCGATCCACGCGAACGGCATTGTGCACCGCGACTTGAAACCGGAAAATATCCTGATGGACGGCGATACGCCCAAAATCGCCGATTTCGGCCTGGCGCGTTCGATTCAGATATGCGCGGTCTCCAATTCTTGGGATGTTAAAGGCACATGGGCCTATATGGCTCCCGAGCAGTTCGAGGACTTTCGAAAAGCAGGCCCTGAAGCGGATATTTATTCCCTGGGCAAGATATTGTTCGAGGCCGTCTCCGGCAAAATGGATCCCAAAACCGTGCCCTTCAAGGCTGCTGCTTTGCAGTCTACCGAAACCCCGTTACTCAAACAGTTGGGCGGGATCATCCGCAAGGCGACCCATGTCCTCGCCTGCCGGTTTTCTGAATCCGATTGCTGCAGACGCCCCGGCGAATGTGGAAGCTGACTTCACACTGAAAGAATGGGTATCTGATGGCGGTGTCGATGCTGAACTTGTCGCTGCGGCCGATCCTTCCATGCCGACCAGCCGCCAAGCGCCGGTGCGATTCTATCCTTGGGAAGGATTTCCGGATGTTGGGTTCCGTACGGTGGTCGACCTTGAATGAACCTGTAGGGTTTTAAAAAACCATGCCCAACAGCTTCAATTGATGCCATACTCTTTCAATTTGAGCTGAAGCGTACGGCGGCTGATTCCCAGCTCCCGCGCCGCGTGGGTGCGGTTGCCTCCTGTTCTTTCGAGCGTCTTCAGGATCATCTGTTTTTCCGCATCCCTCAAGGTGGCCGGTTCGGGTACGGCAAGTGCGGACCGGTCGTCATCCCTGAGATGCGACTGCAGCGGCGTGGGAAGTTCGGCGGCGGCGATCGTGTCACCCCGGGTGAGAATCACGGCACGTTCGATAACGTTCTCCAGTTCGCGCACATTGCCGGGCCAGTCATAACGCATCAGCAGATCAAGCGCCCGGGGCGCAAAACCTTTGATCAGACGATGATTTTTCTTGGTGTAGAGTTTGAGGAAGTGATCGGCAAGCAGAGGGATGTCTTCACGCCGGTCGCGCAGGGCAGGCACGGTGACCTGCACCACATTGAGGCGATAATATAAATCCTCGCGAAACCTGCCTTCGGCCATTGCCGCTTGCAGATCCTGGTTGGTGGCCGCAATAATGCGCACGTCCGTCTTGATCGTCCGGTCCCCGCCGACCGGCTGAAATTCTCTTTCCTGCAGCACCCGCAGGATTTTGGCCTGCGTCGCGGGGCTCATTTCACCGATTTCATCCAGAAACAGCGACCCCTGATCGGCCGCCAGGAACCGACCTTGCTTGCGGGCCACCGCGCCGGTGAAAGCCCCTTTTTCATGCCCGAACAACTCGCTTTCCAGCAGCGTCTCCGGCAGGGCCGCGCAATTGAGTTTAATGAAGGCACGATCGCGGTGCAGGCTGTTCTGGTGGATGGCGTTGGCCACCAATTCCTTGCCGGTGCCGCTTTCCCCATTGATCAGCACGGTGGCTTCAGACGGCGCCACCAGCGCCAGTGTTTCGAACATTGAAACCATGGCCCTGCTGCGGCCGATGATTTCCGAAAAATGGAAGCGGTCGCCCAGCCGTTCCCTGAGATACGCATTCTCCTGTTCCAGGTGTTTGTGATGGAGGACCTTGGCGATCAGGATTTTCAACTCCTCGATATCGACGGGTTTGGTCAGGTAATCCGCGGCGCCGGCTTTCAGGGCGCCCACCGCCGTTCCCACCGAAGCGTAGGCGGTCATCATGATGACGGGAATGCCGGGGCTGATCTCTCTGATGCGCTGCTGGGCCTGCAACCCATCCATCCTGGGCATGCGCAGATCCATCAGGATCAGGTCATAGAAATTGGATTCGACGGCTGCCACGGCGGCTTGGCCGTCCGGCGCCTGCGTGGTTCTGTAGCCCTCGTCGGACAGAACCGCATTGAGCATCCGGCGGTGGGCGGCGTCATCGTCGACGATTAAGATTTTTGAATCCTTCTTCATTTCTTCAGCCCTGATTGCGCGTGCACGGCGCTTTGCCCTTTACCAGCCAGGGCAGTCGGATGACGAACCGGCTGCCGCGATCACTCGGGGGGAGCGGGCTGACGACAGTCACCTGACCATCATGATTTTCGACAATATTGCGCACAATGGCCAGCCCCAGGCCGGTCCCTTTCTCGCGGGTGGTAAAAAACGGTTCAAATATCTTTTCCTGGAGTCGGGGATCGATGCCCGGTCCGTCATCTTCAACCCACAATCGATACGCCTGGCTGAGGGCATCGTCCTCGATCGCCACCTGAATGGTGCCGTTGCGCTCGATGGATTGCACGGCGTTGAGCAGCAAGTTCAGCAGGGCCTGGGTGACCTGATTGCCGTCCGCGCAGATGGTGGGGTTTTTCAGTTCGATGCGGCTTTCGATCCGGATGTTGCGGTCTTCGGCATCCGCACGTACCAGGCGGATTGCATGCGCAATCAGTCGACTGACATCGACGGGTTCCAGGTTGGCCGCCATGGGGCGCGCGAAGGTCAGCAGATCGTTCACCACGGCATTGATCCTGTCGACTTCATGAATCATGATCTGCGTGTATTCCTTCTCGTCAGTGCCGTCCGCACAGCGTTTATGTAAAAACTGGGCGAAGCCCTTGATGGAACTGAGCGGGTTCCGAATTTCATGAGCGACGTTCGCGGCAAGTTCGCCCACTGCCGCAAGCTTTTCCGCACGGCGCACCTTGGACTCCAACACTTTGATCTCACTCAAGTCGCGCAGCAGGATAACCGCCCCGCGGTTGCCGGCGTCCTGGCCGCCGAGCGGCGAAACGCTGAGCGCCAGGGACCGGGCGCGGCCGGCGGCCGTGCTGTAGACGATTTCTTTCTCCAGGACGGAACGGCCGGTGGAAAGCGTCTCCGCTATTCCGGTTGCCCCGAAATCGAGGATGCGGGACAACGGCTTGTCCTGCAAAGCGGCGGCGGGAATATCGAGCAGCTCCAATGCCGGTTTGTTGTACGATTGGATCGTGCCGGTCGAATCGATGCTGATCAGTCCGGTGGCCAGGCTGGCAACCACCTGGCGCGTGTACTCCTCTGTCTGCTGAAGCGTGCGGTTGACCCGGTAGTATTTTTGGATGACAAAGGTGAAAAACAAGGCGCTCGAACCCAGGGCGGCAACGATCACGGCCATGATGGCGGCATGGTGCAAATCAGCCGTATGCGCCTCGGTGACCGGCTTCATTTCCATTCCAAGCACCATGACTCCGCCCGACAGCGCCGGCTCCGGATAGGAAGGCCGTCGACTCCCGGAGGAAAAGGGTTCGATCCTACTGAACGCCAGTGGATCGATCGACTTGGCCATTTCGTAGATTTCGTTGCCGTCGCCAAGCCGGCGAATGCGGACCTGCAAAGGCGTGCCCGGTTCGAGGCGGATATCCCCGATGTCCGGGGCTGGCAATCGATAGGATTGCGATGCGGCGTGATTCAGGACTGCGCCGTCGCGGTCAAGCAGGTATACGTACGCAACATCGGCCGGGGCGGCCAGTTCGGCAATCAAGTGATCAAGGGCTTCCGCATTCCACCATCCCATGGTCAGCCCGATGCGCATGGAGGTCTCGAATCCTTTGACAAGGTTCAGCCCGTGCCGCTGCACCAGTTGAAGCGCGACCTGTTTCTGCTGGTTCAGATTGCCGTAAGTGGAAATGCTGATGAAAACCAGCAGGGCTAGCACAACCGCCATGATAAACAGCGCCGGCAGATAGAGTTTTTTGTGGGTCGTAAATTCCATGTCCACACCTTGAACGCGTTTCACCCAATGTGGTCGACGGACGGCTGGACAGTCAAGGGGGTTGCGAAAAATCTTATCACTCTTGTGCGCAGATTTTACGCGGTCCTTCCAGTCCGAATGGTGTCAAAGTCGGTGTCCCCGGCGCAATGGTCTTGAAAAATAATTAATTCAATTTGTTACGTTTATAAGAGGCACTATCCGTCAGTTGGCACGCCAGTTGCTGTAACCATGTTCAACCGGCCTGTTCAGGGGATTGCAATCTCGTCCAGGTCATACTCACGATCGAAAGGAATCGAAAATGAAACTTCACCTGCTGGTTACCTTAAGCGTTCTTGGCGTATCCCTGTTGTTCGGCCAGGCGATGGCCGCCGGTCCGGATAACGGCTATTCTTTGATCGACAAGACGATTCAAAGCTCAACCGAGCGCGGCCTGACCGACACCACCATGGGAAGCCGGACTGCGGAAACTCGGGATGTGCGCAGTTATTTCGGCTCGGGGTCCGGAAGTGACCTTCACAGAACCATCGAAAGCTCGAAAGAGCGTGGCCTTCGCCCGGCGGCCTTTGCCGAGCGCGACAGAGCCCGGGACGTACGCCCGTATTTCGGGGATGCAGAAAACAGGTTCGACATTCAAGCAACCATTGAAAGCTCAAGAGAGAATGGTGGACGGTACTAATGACCCCTGGTGGCCAGGGCGCAATCCCTGGCCAGCCGAATAAGCCAAATGCCTGCCTTCATACAGGCTAAAGGCCGGCGGAATACAATGATCCGCCGGCCTTTTATCATTTCGGGCCGTCCATTGCCGGCTGCTTTTGAGGTTCGACCAACGGGCCAGTCTGCCCAGTAGCGTCAGTCGCCGTCAGGGATGATCCGGATACGCCGCGTTCAGGGCAATGAACTGCGCACTGTTCTCCAGAAGGATATCGGTCAACTGCGGATCGAACTGCGTTCCGCGCTTTTGCCGAATGTACTCCAGCACCGCATCGGGCTGCCAGGCCGGCTTGTAGACCCGCCGGTGCAGCAGCGCATCGAAAACATCGGCCAGGGCGACGATGCGCCCGAAAATATGAATCTGATCGCCCTTGAGCCCGCGCGGATAGCCGCTGCCGTCCCAGCGCT
>DDYQ01000169.1 GCA_002348005.1 Desulfobacteraceae bacterium UBA2230
CCGCCCACAAACCATCGGTAAAAGGGCAGGTTGCCGCCGTCGAGCACTTTGTCCCAGCGCTTGATCCAGTGGATATCCTCGGCCGCCTGTCCCCAGAATCCTTCCGGATCCCTGATCGATCGGTCAAATGCCGCTTGGTATGCGTTGGTCATCTTGTTCCTCCTCTGGGAAATTGGAAAGTAGGTTCAGCGATCCGCCCGCGAAGCACTCCCACCTGTCCGCCGACTCATTTGAATGCGGGCTGCGGCCGCTGTCCGCAGCCCGCTTTGGACCGCAGGCGGGCGAAGCCGTTCGAAAATTACAGATCGTCTCGAGCGGCCGGTTCGGATCGCGCCGTTAACCGAAGACCCCCCATCCGAACGATGCGGTAAATAGAATGCCGAACCCGATCAGTACGACCACCCATATATCTTCCGGTTTCATATTCTCTCCTTGAGTTTGTTATTGTTCCACCACAAGCATCTGTTCCTTGTCGGCGCGTTCGATCGCATCCGCAGACGAGGTGGAGAACTCGGCCTTGAAGCACAATGCGTACATCATGAATACGGCGTAGAGCCACCAGGCGATCTGCCAGGACCAGATTGCGGGAAAGTTTGCAAAGGAGAACGCCTTGGAAGAGAGTAAAATACCCGGGCCGATGCCGAAGAAGAACCAGATCGGGACGATCACTTTGCAGGCCTTGCGCCACTTGCGTCCGTTTTCGCTGGGCGAATCGATACTGGCCAGCCATTCGCGCACCTCGGCCTGCCGCTCGAGCGTTTCCGGATCATCCTTGAACCCCATGCCGCGGCACAAGTACGCGATCAGCAAGCCCAGGCCGGTGCCCCAGAAGGCCGGGTCGAAGGTAAACAGCTTCATGTTGTAGGTGACGATCACGGTCACGATGCCGACCAGCAATCCTAAAACGGCGCCGATGCGCGGGAACTTCCAGCCCCACAGCACGCCCAGCTGCAGGATGAACATCAGCGCGCCGAAGGCGGTGGCGAAGGCCCCCAGAATGACCAGCATGGCGGTCGATTTAAAGCCCACGATCAGCGCCAGGGCGGTGATCACCGTTCCAAATATCCGGTTGACCCACACCTGCTCGGCATCGCCGGCTTTACCCTTGCGGATATAGCGCCAGTAAACATCGCGCAGCAGGATGGAGCCCCCAGAGCCGACGTACGGCGCGGCGGTGGAGTGAATGGCCGAGATGCCGCCCATGAACACGAGGCCCAACAGGACCGGCGGCATGAAGTTTTTCATCAGCAGGGGGACGGCCGCCGAATCCTTGGTCAGCTCGGCGAAGGCCGCAACACCTTGCAGCTGCATCACCTTGACCCCCATGCCCTGGAAGGCGGCAAAGAAAAACAGGCAGAATCCGACCATGAAAGTGGTCATGAAAGCCTGCTGCCAGGCCAGCGGCTTGGGCGATTTGATCGAAAAATTCCACATGGTGAAGGCCGGCGAACTCTGGATGCCCATCAAAGCGAACATGTAAGTCAGAATGAAGAGCGCCGTCCACTTGCGGCCGAGTCCGAAATGGATCAGGCCGGGAACTTCGAAATACTTGGCCTCCAGCTTGGAAACTTCGGTGATGAAGGGGGTGAAGCCGCCGAAGTGCGACAGCACCACGATCCCCAGAATGACGATGCCGGTGAACATCAGCACAGCCTGCAGCACGCCGACCCAGGCGCTGGCCTTGATGCCGCCGGCGCACACATAAAACCAGCAGATGCCGGCCATGAACAGGGCGCCCACGATCATGGGCACGCCGCAGATGACATTGAACAGGGCCGCCGAGGCGATAAACTGCAGGGCGGAGTAAAAGACCGAATAGAGTACGGCCACCACTACGGTCAGCCAGCGCAGGGCCTCGCTGTTGTAATAGTAGGCATACATATCGCCCGGCGTGATAAAGCCGTAGCGCTTGCCCAGCAGCCAGTTGCGCTTGGCGAAGAATGTGCCGGTCATCGGGATGACCACCACGTACATGGAGCAGAAGGCATAGACCAGCCCCACGGCCCAGATGGCCCCCGGGTGGCCGATGAAGGTCCAGCCGCTGAACGAAGCGGCTGTGGCGGCCATAAGAAAGGCGATAAAAGGAATCGAACGCCCGGCCACCGTGTAGGAGGATGAGGTCTTGGAGCTGAAATACCCCTTCAACCCCATCCACAAACAGTAAGCCGTGTACAACCCGAGAAAGACATAAACCCATGTTGTGCCACTCATTCCCACCTCCGCTGCTTTGGTTTGGTGAAGCAATAGGCCATGGCCGGAATGGCCATGGATAAAGGCGCATCGCAGGCTTGAGTGCAGAGCAATTTATATGCCGATCGTCAGCGAATTAAAAAACTGGCAATTAAATCGTGTCCTTTAGCCATTTAAAATATATTTGGTAAGTGAATATGATTCATGAAGGTGGGGCAATATGACCCCAGGTTGATGAATTCGCAGCGTAAGCCTTTGAATGGATTGGGTGTCGTGCCGATGGGACAATATTGCCCCAATTCGGGGTTAAAGAAGGCCGAGCTCTTTCATCTTACGGAAGAGCGTGCGCCGATCGATGCCCAACACGCCGGCCACTTTAGAGCGGTGCCACTTGTGCACTTCCAGCATGTGCTCGATATAGCGGCGCTCGAAGTGATGCACGGCACCGGCCAGTGAGTGGTTCGAGCCGAGTTCGGAGAGGACGTTTTCGTCGACAAGGCAGCCGGGAGGTTGCTGGATCTGCAGATTGGCAATCACGTCCATTTCCTGCAGCGCAATGTACTGGCGCACGGCATTTTGTAATTCCCGCACGTTGCCGGGCCAGTCGTATTTCTGCATGGCTTTCATGGTGGCGTTGGGGATCGATTGCAGTTTGCTCTCATCCCCGAAGATCTGCAGGAAATGATGAATCAACAGCGGGATGTCTTCGCGGCGTTCGCGCAGGGGAGGAAGGGCGATCGGCACGACATGAATGCGATAGTAGAAATCCTTGCGGAAATGTCCTTGCTGAATCCGTTGGGCCAAATCTCGATTGGTGGCCGCTATGATGCGGATGTCCGGTTTAATCAAGAGGTTGCTGCCCAGAGGATTGAAACCGCCGCCGTCGATGGCCCGCAGCAGCTTGATCTGCAGATTGGGATTGATTTCGCCCACCTCATCGAGGAACAGGGTTCCGCCGTCGGCGGCACTCAGAAACCCGCCCTTGTCGCGATCCGCACCGGTGAAGGCGCCTTTCTGATACCCGAAAAATTCGCTTTCGATCAGATTCTCGGGAATGGCGCCGCAATTGACCGGTACAAACGGCTGACTGCCGCGGTCGCTGAGTTCGTGGATGGTCCGGGCGACCAGCTCCTTGCCGGTGCCCGATTCGCC
>DDYQ01000035.1 GCA_002348005.1 Desulfobacteraceae bacterium UBA2230
GCGTTCAGGCCGATCTCGGCTACCAGATGGGGCGCCAGAACGGCATTGACGACCCGGAAGGCATACGACAGGAAGTATCCCAGGGCGAAAGGCAGAATGATATGCAGGCGCTTGGCCATTTTCATTGCACCAGGAGCTCCAACTCAAAAGCGTTCCAAGGCTGCGGCAACCGCCCCCATTGCATTTCGCTTTCTAAAAGTCAAAAGCAAACACGTACCCAGAATGATCGCCCCATCGATTGAGCCCCTGCCCGGCTTGTTCCCCGTTTTCGAAACCCCCGGGGCGATCGACCCAACGCCGATTTGTGATTAGTGTAGGATAGAAACAGGCGCGCCGGGCCTATGGAGGGTGGCGGCCATTACACAGGGGGGTACAATGAAAGCATCCGCTTTGAAGGACAAGATTGCGCTGGTCACCGGCGGCAACCGTGGTTTGGGAAAAGATGCCGCTCTGCGGCTGGCTGAATACGGTGCGGATATCATTCTGACCTACCGCACACATATGGACGAGGCCCTGGTGGCCATCAGCGAAATTCAGGAGAAGAACCGCAGGGCGGCCGTCCTCGAGCTCGACTTCATGCAGATCGAACGTCTGGATGAGTTTGTCGGCAAGGTTCGAAGCCTGCTGCGGGAACGCTGGGGCGTCGAAAAACTTGATTTTCTCATCAACAATGCCGGTTTTGGGGGTTTTACACCGATCGGGGACACCGCCGAAGATGTATTCGACGGTCTCTACCTGGTGCATTTCAAGGGAGTCTACTTCCTTACGGAAAAGATGCTGCCGCTGATTGCCGATCACGGACGGATCATAAACATTTCGTCTGGGTTGACCCGCTTTGCCGCCCCGGGTCTGGGCGCCTATGCTGCCATGAAAGGCGCAATCGAAGTGTTTACCCGGTATCTGGCCAAGGAATTGGGGGCCAGGGGAATTACGGCGAATTCGCTTGCACCCGGTGCCATCGACAATGATTTCAATAAAGATACCTTTGAGGCCCATCCGGAATTAAGAGAACAGATTGCCGCCCAGACCGTACTGGGAAGGGTCGGGGTATCCGAAGATATCGGAGGCGTTGTCGCCTTCTTGTGTTCCGAGGATGCCCGCTGGATCAATGCGCAACGCATCGAGGCCTCGGGCGGCGCGTATGTATGATCCCGGCCAAAGCGTCGGCCGGAGTAAGGGAAATGGGGGAGCGATACAAGTGAATGCCCTGCACGCAGGCATGCAGTGGGCGCGCCGAGCTGATGCGCCGCTGGCCCTGTTTTAAACCAGCAATCGAACTAACGCGCCCGGCGCAGAGCTGTCACCAGGGTTTTGACATCCTCCAGGGTCGTCTGCGGGCTCATCAGCGTCATGCGTAAATACCGGCGGCCCTGAAACATCGTCGTCGAAAGATGGAATTCGCCCGTGCCGATGAGGAGGTCCCGATACGCCAGTTGATCCTGGTCCGAGCCGGGGACGCGGAAGCACACGATGTTCGATTGGGGCTTCACCGGGCATTCCAGATCGGGCTGGCTGCGCAAATAGGCATAGGCTTCGGCCGCCAGATCGTACTGGCGCTCGATGTATGCGGCCAGGCCGCTCTCCCCGAGCGCGGCGACGACGAAAAAAAGCTTCAGACCCAGTCCGGATTTGGTGCATTCCACCGTTCGGTGGATGAAATCGACCCCCGGCTGGTTCTTGGCGTGGAACAGGTAACTGGCCTCCTGTTCAAAGGCCCGGTCCAGATGACGGTGATCCCTGACCAGAACCGCCGTGCACAGCGGGGGCGTGCGCATGAGTTTGTGGGCATCCCAGATCACCGAATCCGCCATTTCGATGCCGTCGAGCAGGTGTCGGTATCGGACCGAAAGCAGGGCCGAGGCGCCGTGGGCGCCGTCTACATGAAACCAGATGTTCGCGCGGCGGCAGAACTCACCAATCTCCTTTAGGGGATCGTAGATGCCCACCGGCGTGCTGCAGGCATTCGCCACCAGCGCCACGGCACGTTTGCCGTCGTCGCCGAGGCGTTTGTAAGCCGCAGGCAGGCGATCCGGGATCACCGCCCCGTTTTGATCCACTTCCAGCTGATAAACGGCTTTGCGCCCCAGACCCATGATGCCGGCCGCGCGCGCGATCGAATAATGGCATTCGGCAGGCGCCAGCAGCGCGAGATCCGATGGCATGCCGTTTTGCCATACGTCCGGCGCTATGCGCGTGCGCGCGGCGACAAGGGCGGTCAGATTCGCAAGCGAACCGCCGTTGACCAGCACCCCCCCGCCCCAAACAGAGGAAGGATGATCCGGAGCGTCCACCGGCGCCGCGTCGAATCCGGCGTGGATGAGCAGCCAATTGACCATGAAAAATTCGATGGCTGCGGCCGCAGGCCCCATTTCATAAATAGCCATCGGATTGTTGGTGAAGGCATCGAGCAGCGCGGCCAAAGAACCCGCCGGGTGCACCACTGCCACTTGATGCGCCATGTAATTGGGATGATCGAGCCGGGTCGTGTAGTTCAGGTAGGAGGTGAGAAACCGGGCGAGGATGTCGCCCTGCAAACCGCCTTCACGCACGCGTTCGGCCAGCTTCAGATCCTCAATGATTTTGGCTATACCCTCTTGCCGGACAACGGGCGTCCGGCGGTTCTGGCCGGCACTTCGGTACGCATCCAGAATCGAACCAAGCTGGTGGAGATCCTGCAGGAACGACATAGAAGGCCTCTTTGAGTTTTTTTGCTGCAGGATACCACAGGTCGCAGCATCCTGCCAATCGCAGCATCGGCGAAAGCCGCCCACACGGTTCAGCTGCACGCCGCCCCGCTCCGACTGCCGAAGCCGGCCAGCTCCAGGGGAAGCCAATCCGAAGCGCTGGGATCGAGGACGATCTCAACCTCCACCATGCTGGAGTGGCATGTTTCCATGCGGGAATATTCGAGGCGTTTCAGGATGCGCAGCATCTTGCGGTTATCCTTGTGGACATAGGTGTGCAGTACGGCCACTCTTTTTTTTCGTGCCAGTCGGCAGAGTTGCTCGAAGAGCCTTCGGCCGAGCCCCCGGCCGTGGAAGCGGTCCTCGATGACGATGGCCGGCTCCGCCGTGGGCGTTAAACGGTCCTTTTCCATGACCAGATAGGCCAGGCCGGCCACAATTGGATTGCGTCCCGTGGTGGTGGCCACCAGCGCCAGGCCTGCCTGCCCGCCCAGCCGGCATATGCTCTCCATATCCGCTCGGTTCGGCGTGTAAGGGCGCAGGTAGCGGAAAAACAAGCTCGTCCGTGAAAGCCGTCCGTGCATGGCCAGCACGGCGTCGATGTCCGTGTGCCGTGCGGGCCGCAGGCGCATGGGCGTGCCGTCGTCGAGTCGGATGCGCGTTTTACCGCGCACGCCGGGAAGCTCAAAACCGGCCGTTTTGAATTGTTTTGCGATGTTGCGGCCATATATTTCGATTGTTGCGATCATCGGACCACCTCCAGGTGAAAGAGGGCTGTAGGTAAGCGCATGTACCGTCCAGCCTTTGACGCCACGTTACGAAGTGAACGTCCCCGGATCGTCCCCGCCTGCGTCGCCGCGGGCGTCGCTTGTCCACAAAAAATGTTGAAAAGTCATTTTTTTGGAGCGACGGCGCGGGAAAGGAGGAGCGCATGCCGCGCATGAAGCTGTTTCTGTTGGGACCACCGCACCTGGAGATCGACGGCCGTCCGCAGGCGATCTCCCTTCGGAAGGCAATGGCGCTGCTGGTCTACCTGGCGGTCACCCGTCGGGCATATTCCCGGGACGAACTGGCCACCCTTTTCTGGCCCGAATGCGATCAGGCCACTGGACGGGCCGATCTGCGCCGTACCATGTACAAGCTAAAAGGCATCATAGGGGAAGGTTTTCTTCAGGCTGGTGGAGATCAGATTGCATTGTCCGGAGGGCAGCAGATCTGGCTCGATGTTCAGGCCTTTGAAGAAAAGGTCCGGGCCTGTCCACTTAACGTTCAGACGACAGCCCGCTTTGTGGATTGCGATGTGCTGCTGACCGAAGCCGTCGAGTTCTATACTGGTGATTTTATGGCTGGTTTTACACTGCCGGACTGCCCCGCCTTCGACGAGTGGCAGTTTTTCCAGCAGGAATCGCTGCGACAGGATCTGATCAGGGTGCTCGATGCGATTACGGCCAGTGCCGCGCAGGACGGGCGCTGGCAGCAGGCGTTGTACGCGGCCCGGCGCCGAGTGGCCCTGGACGGCCTTAACGAATCGGCCCAGCGGCAATTGATGGAACTTTATTTTCAGAGCGGACAGAAAGCCGCGGCATTGCGCCAGTATGGGGAATGCGTCCGGGTGCTGCAGGCGGAGCTGGGCGCAACCCCCCAATCGGAGACCCGTGCGCTCCATGATCGCCTGTTGGCCAGCCACCCGCCCGAGCGGGCGCCGCAACGGCCGGCGCCTCCGCGCACCGACTACGTGCAAAGCGGCGCAGTTTACATCGCGCACCAGGTCATGGGCCGCGGCGTGCCGGACATTATCCTGGTCCCCGGCTTTGTCTCACACCTGGAGCATATCTGGAAAGAACCTCATCTGACCGGCTTTTTAAATGGACTGGCTTCCATGGGCCGCCTTATCCTTTTCGACAAACGCGGCATAGGGCTTTCAGACCGTTTGGGGTATGCACCCGGACTGGAGCAGACCTGCCAGGACATTGAGGCCGTGATGACGGCGGTCAAATCCAGAAGGGCGATACTGCTGGGCGTCTCGGAAGGCGGCCCCGCCAGCATGCTGTTCGCCGGAAGTCATCCGCAACGCGTTCAGGGGCTCATTCTCTATGGCACCTTGGCCAAAGGCACCCGCAGCAGCGACTATCCATTTGCACTGCGTCCCGATCAATACGACCGCTGGCAGGAGGAGATGCTGCGCGCCTGGGGCCGTCCGGTAGGCATCGAGGCCTTCGCTCCCAGCCGCTGCAATGACCCGGCGCTGCGCAGTTGGTGGGCCGAACTGTTGCGCCTTGCAGCCAGCCCGGGCAGCATGCGCCTGGTGCTTGAAGTGTTGCGCAATATCGACGTGCGAGCGCTCCTGCCGCACATTCGGGTGCCGGTGCTGGTCCTGCACCGCCGCGACGATTTGGCCATTCGCGTCGCGGCGGGACGCTTCCTGGCCGGCCGGATTCCGGGAGCGCGGTATGTCGAGCTTGCGGGATCTGACCACTGGTGGTGGGTCGGGGACACATGGGCGATTCTGGACGAAATCCAGAAATTCATCCGGACAGTGCCGACCAGCCCGGCCTGAAGTGGTGGAATCAAGTGGGGTGCGGGTCGGCGTCAGGCAACTGACGACAGTGCGTTTCGCGGGTAAAAAAAAGCAGTAGAAGGGCAAGCGCGGCCCAGCCGATCAGCAGACTGAAACCGGCGCGGTAGGCTGCAGGGCTGTATACGCGCGCACCTGCGGAGAGGGTGCCCGTCCAGTGCCGGTCAAGCACCCATCCCACCGCCGGCTGAAGCAGCATCGGTCCAATATTGGCGCCCATGTTGACCACGCCTGAAACGGTACCGGCCAGCTCGGCTGGAACGGACTCCTTGGCAAAGGCGAAGCCGATGATCATGACGCCGGAGCTGAAGCCGGTGAGCAGCAACAGGGCAATCAGAGCCGCCAGAGGGAGCCGGGGCACCAGCAGCACGCCGCACCAACCGAGAAGGGCCAGCATGGCACCAAGGATAAACAGGGGTTTGCGACGTCCCAAACGGTCTGAAAGCCAGCCGAAAAAAGGGCCGCCGACAGCCCACGCCACCAACAGGGCCGAGGTGATAGTGGCCGCCCGGGCCGTTGGCAAACCCTGGTGGGTGTTGAGAAAGGGCACGCCCCACAGGCCGGCGAAAGTCAGCACGCATCCCAATATGCCCCCCGAGGTGCCGCACAGCAGCAAAGTGTTGCGGTACCTGAACACCTGTCCGATACCATGGAGAATTCCGGAACGCATCGCCTGCGCCTTGTACGTCGGGGGGCTGTATAGATCCGCGTAGCCCTTTTCATGCGGATAATCGCGCACAAGGTGCCAGATGGCAAACCCGATCACCAGCGTAGTCAGTGCCGCCAGCAGCATGACGCTGCGCCAGCTGAAATGGTTAACCAACAGGCGCAGCGGCGGGCCGGCACACACTGCGCCGATGATTCCGCACAAAAGCGCCACGCCCGAAACCATGGCGTACAAACGTGGAGCAAACCAATGGGTGGCTATTTTGAGCAATCCCACAAAGGCCACCGCTACGGAGCCGCCGATCAGCAGACGGCCCGCGTTGGCCCACAGAATGTCCGGCGCCAGGGCGAAGAGTACCGAGCCGCCGCCGGCCACCAGCGCTCCCGCACCGAGCAGGCGTCTCGGCCCCCAGCGGTCGGCGAGAATGCCGGTGGGAATCTGCATGGCCACATAGCTGTAAAAGTAAAAGGCCGACAGTTGGCCAAGCCCCGTCGCACCGACGCCGAAATCGCGCATCAGTTCGGCCGTGAGCACGGCCGGAGCCACGCGTTGAAAAAAGCCGAACAGGTAGAGCAGGGCTCCCAGCCCCCAGATCATCCATGCGACTCCAAGCGGCGGCGGTGCGGCAGAAGGCATGCGCTTCCCATGCAGGTGTGAGGTGACCTTGTCAAACCGGGAGCACTATAGGGCGGCGGATCCGCACCTGTCAATCCCGGCCGGACCGGTTGCAGGGCAGGGCGGTCATTGATTGATCGGCTGATACTCAACGCGGGTATACTTCGGCTGCTGCGCATCCTCCTTTGTCTGTTTGCCTTTAACGGGGGGAACTTCACTTTTTGGAGCCGATCGGAGCCGTGCGATTTGTTCGCCGTACTTCTTCTCCAAAGACTTGAGAGCCAGCTGGTGTTCTTTTTGCGCTGCAGCCAAAAGCTGTTCCATCTGTTTTTGAGCCGTTTCAAGAACTGATTTCTTCTCCAGCTCTGCACGCTTAAGGGATTCAAGTTCCTCTTGTTTCGCCAGTCTGGCCTGTTTGACGGCTTCTTCGCTTTGAACCTGCAGCCGGGCGATTTTGTTCTCGAACTCCTGACGCATCTGCTGAAGTGCTTTTTGCGCTTCCTCGGTCGCTTTTCGCTTTATGGCCGCAATTTCATCCTTTTTTACGGATTGAAGCTGTTCAATCTGTTCGCAGAATTTCTTTTCAAGTGAAGCAAGCGTACGCTGATGGTTCTGTTCAGCCTTATTGATTTTGTCCTCCAACTGTTTCTGCACCGATGTGATTGCCGTCTGTTTGTCCAGCTCAGCCTGCTGTATGGCGGTTGCGTGCACACTTTTCAGCTGAGCGAGTTGGCTCTCGAATTGCTGATACGCTTGCTGGTGCGTCTGCTGGGAGATCTCGGCCACCTTCCGATGAAGCGCATCGACCTCGGTCTTCTTATCAGACTGCAGCCGTGCGATCTGCTCGCTATATGTTGTATCAAGCAGCTTAATGGCGTTGCGGTGGTCTGCCGCGGCCTGGGCGATCTTTTCCTCCGCCCGCCGGCGAGTGTTCTCGATTTCGGCCTGCTTGCTCCGGGCAGCCTGCTTCAATGCCTCAACCTGCTGGCCCTGCATTTGCTCAATCCTGGATTCTAATTCCGCGCGTTCCTGCTGCACAGCCTGTCTGGTCTCCTCGCTCGCCCTGAGTTTGAAGGCTTCAAGTTCGGCTTTTTTATCCGCCTGGAGACGAGCGATCTGTTCGCTGTGCCGGTTTTTCAGATCCTCGAGCGTGCTCTGGTGGGCGCGCTCGGCCCGGTTCAGTTTGTCCTCCGTTTGTTTTAGAAACAATTCGATTTCGGCCTGTTTGCCCTGTTCCGTCAGCTTATCCCGTTTAGCCTGCTTCAAGTCTTCGGCGTGCTGGTCCTGCAGCCGGGCGATTCTGGACGCAAGTTCTGCACGGTGTTGCTCCCGGGCCTGCTTTATCTCCTCGGCCGCCTGGCGTTTAAGCGCCGCGATTTCAGTATTCTGGTCGGACTGGAGCCGCGCAATTTGTTCGGCGTGGCGGTTCTGCAGGTCGTCGAGGGCATGCTGGCGGTCGTGTTCGGCTTGAATTCGTTTTTGCTCCGCCTGTTTTCGGAACGTTTCGAATTCCGCCTCCTTTTCCAGTTGCGCCTGCTTTGAGGTTTCAACCTGCTCCTGCAACCGGGCGATTCTGGACGCCAGTTCCGCGCCGTTTTGCTCCCGGGCCTGCTTTATCTCCTCGGCCGCCTGGTGTTTAAGCGCCGCGATTTCAGTATTCTGATCGGACTGGAGCCGTGCGATCTGTTCGGCGTGGCGGTTCTGCAGGTCGTCGAGGGCGCGCTGGCGGGCGTGCTCCACCTGTTTCCGGAATGCTTCAACTTCCGCCTGCTTTTGCAGCTGCGCCTGTTCTAAGGCTTCGGCGTGCTGCTCCTGCAGCCGGGCGATTCTGGACGCCAGTTCCGCGCTGTTTTGCTCCCGGGCCTGCTTCATCTCCTCGGCCGCCTGGTGTTTAAGCGCCGCGATTTCAGTATTCTGGTCGGACTGGAGCCGTGCGATCTGTTCGGCGTGGCGGTTCTGCAGGTCTTCGAGGGCGTGCTGGTGGTCGTGCTCGGCCTGGATCCGTTTTTGCTCCGCCTGTTCCCGGAACGTTTCGAATTCCGTCTGCTTTTCCAGTTGCGCCTGCTTTATAGCTTCGGCGTGCTGGTCCTGCAGCCGAGTGATACTGGATGCAAGCTCCGCACGGTTCTGCTCCAGGACCCGCTGGGTCTCCTCGACCGCCTTCCGGTTAACGGCCACAATTTCGGCGATATTTTCGGACCGCAGACGTACGACCTGTTCGGCGTGTCGGTCTTGAAGGTCATCGAGGGCGCGCTGGTGGTCGTGCTCGGCCCGGATCCGTTTTTGCTCCGCCTGTTCCCGGAACGCTTCGAACTCCGCTTGTTTTTCCAGTTGCGCCTGCTTTAGGGCCTGGGCATGCTGGTCCCGCAGTCGGGCAATTTCAGATTCAAATTCCTGGCGTGCTCGCTGAAGCGATTGCTGTTCCAGGCTCAGCATCTCTGCGACGCGCTCAGCTTCCTGGCTGGAATTCTTCTCCAGAAGATCATAACGCTTTTGCAGCTCGGCGATCTTCTGCTGATGCTCATGAACAACCTCTTCGTTCTGTTTTTGAGCCTGGCTCAATTTCCTTCTGAGACCTGACAGCTGATCAGTATAATCTCTGATTCTGCCGTTGGCGGCGACAATTTCATGATTGCTGTCGCAAAGCTTTTCAGTGATGCGGCTTATCTCCAGGTCTTTTTGGAGTATGATTTCCCGAAGCTTGATAAAGTCCTTGGAAAAAGGCGAGGACCTGGCATCGCGAAGCGCCTCATCCAACTGATGACGCAATTTAAAAATATCGGCCTGTTGTTCAGCAAGACGGTGCTCCAGGCCGGAGTTGGCGTTCGCAGAATGCCATACCGGCCTGTGGGTCGTCTCATTTGACGCGCCCGTACTGGAAAGAATCTCACCACGACTGAGTGTCTGCTCCGAAGCATCACGGCTGGGGGCTTCGACAGCGGACGCCTCCGAGTTGGCTGAGTCTGAGGTTTCGGACGAATCGGCAGAACGCAGCTTCGGCGGATCCGAACCGTCGCTCTGTGAAGTTCTTAGGCTGAGGCTCTCGCGGGGCTGGGCGGGCAGTGGTCTGATGCGTGGCCCCAGGCCTATCGCCTCATCGAGCGTCCGCAGGAGATCGTCTCCGGTTAAAGCTCTTTTATCGAGGTAAAGGTCCGCATGCAGGCGTGACTTCCCATGTAAATTGAAATCATGCGGTGAAGGTGTGGCGGAGGTGAGAATGATAAACCCCTTTTTCCCCACCGCCATTCTGGCTTTGTTGCACAGTGTAAAACCGGCCGCGTCCGGCAGGTCCGCAGAGATAAATATTACTTCAGGATCGAGTATCTTTAGCGTTTGTAGTGTATCGGGTTCTGACACGGCCGGGCGAATATCAAATTCGTGCACACCCAGTGAGCTTTGAAGGAGGGCAAGAAAATTCTTGTCATCATCGAAAACTAATACGCGCCGTGTGGCCATTGATCACTCCTGTCGGAACCTAGCCCGGATTAGTTTTTCTTCAACAATGCGCGACCGCTTTTTTTTGTTTCTTTTCAGGAGGGTTGCCACGCATGTTCTCAGTATTCATTCGCTGTGGCTTTCTCGGCGAAATTTCCAGGCGGTCGTCCATCGTCACCAGCAGCACCGCCGGAATGACGTCTTCCATCTGCTTTCGTTTGTCGAAAAAAGCATTTCGAATGGCCGTGGCATGGATAGCGACTTCTTCCTGGTCGGTGTTACCCTGGCCTTCCAGGACGGACAAATTATCCAGAATTTCCAAAATGACCCTGTTCAGAGGATCATCCTGGCCGTTTTCTTTTTTCAGATGCTTGCCGAGTACATTCAGATCCGCGATGCTGAGCGGGTAAATGCGGTACCCGTCTTTGGGTGAGCTGTAAACAGATTGAAGGACCCCCAGGATGACGGAAAGATTCTTGGAATAGATGCCCCCCTTGTGCCATTTGGTCATCATGGCGAAAATCCGGTTGACGATGAATTTATTGGGTTGAACGGGCGACAGCATCAGAAAGGGATCCCGATCGCCGATCAGCGCATCGATCACCCAGTGGTTTTCGATTTCCAGCATTTTCAGGAAAACAGGATAGTTTTCCGGCGTAATGCCGATGCTGCTGAGAAACTTGGCATAAGTGACCGCCGCCTCAACCGATTCCGTCGTCCGGCACGCAAATATCCCCTGCAGCAGGCTCGTTTCGATCTCGATGATCCGGGAATCGTCCCATTGCTCTTCATAATCCGCTAGTGTCATACCGCCTCCTCGACGCAATCAATATGGCTGTGTTAACAGTAGTAGTCGAACACCACCCTGGACGTCAGTCCGCAAAAAGTTCAACCGGCGGTGTTTCCTGGTCAAGGTAATTGCCCCTGACCATCAGAACCTGGGGGATGCAGTCTTCCAGTATCTTTGTATTGTCGAAGAAGTTCCCCCTTATCTTCATGGCCTGGCGGGCGACGCCTTCCATCGATTCGTCCCACTGCAATCCTTCCAGCAATCCGATTTTTTCGAGAATGTCCAGTATGCATCTGTTCTGTGGATCATCCTGGCCTTTTTCCTGCTCGAGGTGCTTGCCAAGATTGTCAACATCCGCGATGCTCAACTGGTAGATTTTGTATCCGTCCTTGGGTGAACTGTAAGCGTTCTGGAGGACGCCCAGGACGATGGCGCGTGTCTTCGGGTAGATTCCACCCGCTCGCCACTTGGTCAGCAATTTAAAAGATTTTGAAACCGTGTAACGATTGGGCGGGATTGTGGAGAGAAGCAAAAACGGGTCCCGGTCTCCTATCAGTTCATCCAGCACCCAGTGGTTTTCGATTTCCAGCATTTTGAGAAAAAGCGGATAGTTCTCTGAAGTTAAGCCCGACATCCGCAGAAAGCGCGCATAACTTACAGCCGCCTCGACAGCCTCGGGGGTTCGGGCAGCCATCAACTGTTGGAGAATCCTATTCTCCACGATCAGAATGTTGTCCCTCGTCCAGACCTCATCTTTCTTATTTACCATGGCCCTTTCCTCTCAATTGAAATTTAGTTTCAGGGTTACTGCAGCGTAATCGTAATATAGGCCGCAAAAACGGTAAGTTGTCACCAGGGGCCGATTGCAGCACGTTTACGTTGTCACCATTCATCGGCCATTTTGGAAGAAACTTAAATTTTTTCAAGGTGAGTTGGCCGGCAGCGCGGTCAGGTCAGGGAATCGCACGCGGGCATTTCAGACAGTGTGAGTTTTAGCGGTCCTGGATTGGAAGCGGGATAGTTCACGATCAGCGGCGAGCCGGCGGGAAGTTGAAGTGATTCCGTAAGGGGTCTGTGAACGGTACGGCCGCCGAGTCGGCGTTTGTTCTGTCGTCCAGCAGACCCTCTACGGGCTTCTCGTGATTCCGAGCAGGCCTGCCGGGTTTCTCTATACCAGGCCCAGGTGCTGCGCCTGCGCATAAAGCTGTCGGGCCAGCCGCACCGTGGCCTGGTCCACCATGCGTCCCTCCACGGCCACGGCGCCGCGCCCCTGGTTCTGGGCGGATTCGACGGTCTGAATCACCTTCAGTGCGCGTTGGATATCTTCGGGGGAAGGCGAGAAGGTCTGATTGAGCATGTCGATCTGATCGGGATGGATTGCCCATTTGCCGTCGCAACCCAGGGCGGCGGCCATGGCCGCCGAATGCCGGAGGCCGGTCGGGTCTTTAAAATTACCGTAAGGCGCGTCGATGGCCATGAGTCCCTTGGCTTTTGCCGCCATAATGATACGGCTGACGGCGAAATGCCAGCGATGGCCCGGATAGAGTGCTTCCTCCCCTTCACCGTGTCCGGAGATCGATGCCAGGCGCGCACCCACCGAGGCGGAATAGTCGGCAATGCCGAACACCAGCGTCCGGATGCGTTCACTGGCCTCGGTAATGGCGAGCACTTGGGCCAGTCCGACGGCAGTTTCGATGGAAACCTCGATGCCGATGGGCCGGGAGAGCGCCANNCACATGGCTTGTTCGATACCGTCCAGCATGCGCGCAACGAAATGAATGTCGCCCGGATGATTAACCTTGGGTATCACGACGCCATCCAGAATTTGCCCGGCGGCCTCGGCAACCTCCAGCAGGTCACGATAGGCAAAAGCCGAGTCGAGTCCGTTGATGCGCACCGTAAGCGTCTTGGACCGCCATTCGGTTTTCTGCAGGGAGGCAATCACCTGTCGGCGCGCCTCGAGTTTGGCCTCTAGGGGCACGCTGTCTTCCAGATCGAGCATGATCACATCGGCCGCACTCCGGGCTGCCTTGGCGTGCATTTTGGGAAGATGCCCGGGAACGGAAAGGATCGAACGGCGCGGTTTCATAATTCCTCCTTCTGAGTAATCGAGAAATCAACCGGATTCCGTGTATGTGCAGGGATTCGCCTTCGCGCCCGCCGAAACAACTCAGCCAGGCGTGCGCGGCTTTCGAGGATCCGCGGGCCACTCTGGCCGAAGATTTCCAGGGTCACCGTACCGTCATAGTCGATACGGTTCAATGCCGCGACGGTATCGGCAAGCGGAAGGGAACCCTCGCCCAGCGGCAGATGGTCATCGCGTGTGCCGTGGTTGTCCGACGCGTGCAGGTGATCGAGTCGGTCGCCCCAGCGCGTGATGAACCGTTCGATGCGGTCGCCGCGGACATCTCCGATATGCGCATGGCCGATGTCCAGAACCATTCTGAACTCGGGAAAGGCTTCGAAAACCGGGCGGAAATCCTCGGGTTCGATGAAGGGGCCGACACCCATGAACATGTTTTCGATGCAGACCGGCATACCCAGTTGACGCGCACGACAGGCGATCAGTTCCAGGCTCTCCATGGCCAGGTTCATGGCCGCGTCCAATACGTACAGCGCCAGACCTTTGATTTCCCCCGGGTGAAGTACCACTTTCCGCGCTTCGAGATCGGTGGCGGCTTCCAGTGAATGGATGATTTCTTCGACCGAAGCGCGACGGATGCTGTCGGCCAGATCGGCCGTGTGCACGAAAGTGGGCAAGTGGCAGATCAGCTCCAGACCGTGCCCGCGCAAAGCGCGCAAGATAGCGGGATGCTGCTCCTGAATGCGCTGATAATGCCCCTGGGGCGGATCAAGGGCCATTTCGACGAAGTCCATCCCCATATCGGCGATGGCATGTATCTCGTCTATGACCGGTTTGATCGGAAAATTCATGGCACCGTATTGCATTCCATCCTCCTGGCCGGCTGAATTTTTTCCATTTCCGTGCATGGCCGCAGCATAGTATCAAATAAAGGTGCCTGGCGACAGTTTTTTGAGGCCTGCTGTAGGGAGCACATAAAATGTCC
>DDYQ01000197.1 GCA_002348005.1 Desulfobacteraceae bacterium UBA2230
CAACAAGGCGGCGGCATTGGGGGTGGACGGCGTGATCACCGACCGACCCGGCTGGCTCACCCGGCTGTGGGGCCGCTCACCGGCACAGCGAGAAGAAAGGAACCGACATGATCCGCGACATTGACGCCTTGCGCAAGGGACCTTTCGATCTGTTGGTCATCGGTGGAGGCATCTACGGTGCCTGGACGGCCCTGCAAGCGACGCGGCTGGGGCTCAAAACCGCTATCGTAGAAAAGAGCGACTGGAGCAGCGGCACGTCCATGGCATCCACCAAGCTGATCCACGGAGGCTTGCGCTATCTGGAACACATGCGCCTGGATCTGGTGCATACCTCGCTGGAGGAGCGCCGCGAACTGACTGCCGTGGCACCTCACATGATACGACCGCTGCGTTTTTTCATCCCCTTTTACCAGGACAACCGCGTAGGACCGTTCAAGCTCAAAACCGGCTTATGGCTCTACGACCTCATGGCCGGCAGGGGGCAGCCGGTGCCGCCGCATACGCGTGTAAACCGCGGCGAAGTCGCACGACGCTATCCTTTTTTGAACCCCGAGGGATTGACCGGCGGCTTTACCTACGGCGACTGCCAGACGGACGATTTCCGTTTTGTGCTCGACATCATTGCCGGCGCACAGCAGGCCGGAGCCGTGGCGCTCAATTATGTGAAGGCGGTTGCCCTCATGTCACGCGGCCGCACCGTCACCGGGGCGCTGGTGCAGGATCTGCCCGGCGGTGCCACCTTCGAGGTGCCGGCCTCGGTCGTGGTGAACGCTACCGGACCCTGGGTTCCGCTGCTGGACGATATCCACCTGGTTTCGAGGCAGGTGCGCTACAGCAAAGGCGTTCACCTGGTCCTGCCGCCCCTTCCGACACAGGATGCTTTGCTTCTGATGTCGGGTCGCGACAACCGGATCTTTTTTATCGTACCCTGGTACGGCCGATCTCTTGTGGGAACCACCGACAGTGCATTCGAAGGCCATCCGGACGAAGTTCGGATCGATCCGGTCGATACAGATTACCTGCTGTCCGAAGCCAACCGCCACCTGCGCGGAATTCAGTGGAAAAGAGAGGATGTCCTGGGGGGATTCGCCGGTCTGCGCACCCTGCAGAACGAGTCGGGCAAGGCCCTGAGCCAGGTGACCCGCGAGTGGACCATGCTGGAACCGCGTCCCCGTCTACTGGTTTCTATCGGCGGCAAGTACACCTCGGCGCGTATCGATGCGGCAAGGATCGTCACGCGCGTGCTGCGGCTGCTTGGCCGGCCGAATGGCGTTGAGGCCGCCCTGGCAGGCTGCCGTCTGCCAAGTACGCCTCGGGCAGATTTCAGACAGTGGCGACGGGAGATGATGCCCCGCGTGATGGCGGCCGGGGTGGATCAGACGACCGCCGCTTTTCTGCTGCTGCGTTTCGGCGCGGCGGTCCCGGGCATTCTGGAACTGTTGCACGCCCAGCCCTCGCTGGCCCGGCGCATTGCAGCCGAAGTGCCCTTTTGTCGTGCCGAGGCGGTTTACAGCCTGCGGCATGAAATGGTGGTCCACCTGGAGGACCTGCTGCGCAGGCGCGTCCCGCTGACCATCCTGCTGCGCCCCGATCTTTGGCTGGCCGAGGAACTCGCCGAGCTTGCCGCCGTCGAATTAAAATGGACGGACAGCGATCGTCGCGCCGAGGTGCATTACCTGATGTCGCGCTGGTGGTGCCCGCCTGCCGACCGGTCGGAGACAGAAGGTTCGCACGCGTCACCGGCCCATCAACTGGAGGATTGATCCTGTCGCACCTGCCGGGGATTCCTTCCGCCGAAGTCCGCCTTCTGGCGCCGCCGCTCTTCACCGGTCCCCGGAAACCGCCCAGCAATTTTCCAGCCGCCGAGTATCGACCCTCGGACAAATTTACTGCCTTGACCCTATGTGAATCGTGCCACCCGATTCCTATCATCGTCTTACCTCGGAAGGCCCGGGGGTGCGCGATGACATGTAACCACCCGATTAACAGACCAATGCATCCCATCCCGATCAAAAGTATGCTGATGCGCAGGGGAAACCATCTGCTCGGCGCCGCCAGGGGATTCGGCGTTGCGGCCGGCGCACTGCTCCTGCTCGCGGCGTGTACGCCGCGAACCCCGAATCCTGTCGCGGGGGGCTTCGGCCATATGATGTACTACGGTTATGGAGGTATGTTCATGTGGCTGCTCTTTCTGATCCTGGCCGGCATGCTGATTTATTTTGTGGTGACCCAGGCCAGAAAGCCACCCGGACAAACAGGCCCCCCCGAGAGTCCGATAGATATTCTCAAGAAACGGTATGCCCGGGGCGAGATCGACAAACAGGAATTCGATCGTCTAAAAAAGGACCTGGAATCCTGAAGCACCCCCTGTAATCCGCCCCGCGCGATCGCGTGACTTCCTCCTTCCAACCGGCCGTCGTACCGCCCCAGCCTATCCTTGTTTGACATCCCCGGCCGGTCTGGGTATTGTCCTCATCGCATCGTCGGCGACTCAGGCGCCGGCCATGGCCATTTTCAATATGGAAGGATCTCCCTATTATGAACACCAGCGCAACTCCAAACGCCTGCATCAACCCGGTGCGCCTGGGCTACGACAGCAAATTCACGTTCCGGTGTCACCCGGGCGTTCCGTGCTTCACCCAGTGCTGCCGGGGAA
>DDYQ01000249.1 GCA_002348005.1 Desulfobacteraceae bacterium UBA2230
GACGGCGTCATGCCGCAGACGGTGGAGGCCGTGAACCACGCCAAGGCGGCCAAGGTGCCGATTATTGTAGCGGTGAATAAAATCGATAAACCGGACGCCGAGCCGGAGCGCGTTCAGCGCCAGCTGGCCGACCTGGGTATCCTTTCCGAGCAGTGGGGAGGCGAAAATATCTTCGTACAGGTTTCGGCCAAGCAGAAAGTCGGTATCGACGAACTGCTGGAGTTGATCCTGCTGCAAGCCGAGGTACTGGAACTCAAGGCCAATCCCGATAAACTGGCCAGCGGACATGTGGTCGAAGCCAAGCTGGATGCCGGACGCGGTCCGGTGGCCACGGTGCTGGTAAAGGAAGGTACGCTCAAAAACGGTGATGCCGTAGTGTGCGGCGTGCATTACGGCAAGGTGCGCGCTCTGCTGGATGATTACGGCCACAAGGTCGAACATGCGACGCCTTCCATGCCGGTGGAGATCATCGGCCTTTCGGGCGTTCCCATGGCCGGTGATGAAATGATCGCCCTGAAGGATGAAAAAGACGCCAAGCAGGTCAGTCAGCACCGTATCCAGAAGCAGCGTGCCAAGGAACTGGCCAAGACCAGCCGCCTGAGTCTGGAAAAGCTCTACGAACGCATGAAGGAAGGCCAGGTCAAGGACCTCAACCTGATTATCAAGGCCGACGTGGACGGCTCTCTGGAGGCGATCCGCGATTCATTGACCAAGCTTTCCAACGAAGAGGTGAACATCAATGTGATTCATTCGGCCACCGGCACGATCACCGAATCGGACATCTCACTGGCGGCGGTATCCGAGGCCATCATCGTGGGCTTCAATGTGCGTCCCAATCCAAAGGTCCAGGAGATGGCCAACGAGGAGAATGTCGACATCCGTTATCACAACATCATCTATAATGTGATCAAGGAGATCAAGGACGCCATCGTGGGCATGATGGAATCGACCTATGAGGAACGCATTCTGGGCCGGGCCGAAGTCCGCGAGATCTTCCATGTTCCCAAGGTGGGGACCATCGCCGGCAGCCATGTCACAGACGGCCGTATCGAACGCGGACAGCGGGCCCGCCTGCTGCGCGACGGCATCGTGACATATGACGGCAAAGCCTCGTCGCTGCGCCGGTTCAAAGACGACGTCAAGGAGGTGCAGGCCGGTTACGAATGCGGCATCGGCCTCGAAAATTACAACGACCTCAAAATCGGGGATGTGATCGAATTCTACTACATGGAAGAGATCCGGCCGGAGATGGGATAGTGCGCTATGGGCAAAGGATCGTCTTCCCTGGATGCCCACATGGTTGTGGGCATTGCGGTGATCACCTTTCGCATACACGAGTCCAACTCGCTCAAGGTCAAACGCGGTGTCGTCAAAGGGCTGATCAATCAAGTCCGCAATCATTTCAATGCCTCGGTGGCTGAGGTGGGGTCCAATGATATGCACCAGCGGACGCAAATCGGTGTCGCCCTGGCCGGATCGGATCACCAGGTGATGAACGCCAAGATGGACAAGCTGCTGAACTTCCTGGAAGAACTGGGAATGGCCGAGATGATCGACTCGGAGATGGAGATCATCCACTTATGAAGCCGTATTCCCGCAGCGACCGTGTGGCCGGCCTGATCCATCAGGTAGTGGCCGAACTCTTGCGTACGCAGATCAAGGACCCGCGCCTTTCAGGGACGACCATCACCGGCGTTAAGGTCACACGCGATCTGCGCCATGCAAGGATCTACTATACCACCGCCGGTGACGAACACTCCCGCCAATCAGCCCTGAGGGGTTTTGAGCAGGCGCACGGATTCGTCAAACGCGAACTTGCGGAGCGTGTCGAACTGCGCTATATGCCCGAGCTTGCTTTTTTTTACGATGAGTCCATCGACACCGGTGCCCGTATCGAGAAATTGCTTAAATCGGTAAGGCGGAAAGATGAACCGCATTCTTGATCAGTTGAACCGCAGCCGGAAGGTGCTGGTGGTGTCACATGTCCATCCGGATGGTGATGCCATCGGGTCCCTGCTGGCGATCGGACTGGCGCTGCAGGCGATGGACAGGACCGTCTGTATGTACAACGAAAGCCCCATCCCGGCGGTATACCGATTTCTTCCAAGGATGGGCGACATTGTGCGGCAGTTTGAATCGCCCGAGACCTTCGATACGGTGGTCGTGCTGGATTGCGGTGATCTCGAGCGCATCGGCAAGGCCGCCAGACTGTTGCACGCGGGCAGTGTGGTGATCAACATCGACCACCATGTCACCAACACACGGTTCGGACACTTGCAGTTGATCGAAACGGAAGCCTGCGCCACGGCCGAACTGGTCTACCGTCTCATTAAGGCTTTGCCGGTGACGATCGACAGCGCCATGGCAAGCGCTATCTACACCGGGATCCTGACCGATACGGGTTCGTTCAGATTTTCCAATACCAATCAGCAGGCGTTCGCCATTTGTGCCGAGATGATCCAGAGAGGGGCCAATGCCTACGAGGTGGCCCAGCACGTTTATGGAACCTATTCGCTGGGCCGCATCAAGCTGCTCAACCTGGCGCTTGATTCGCTGGAAATTTCACCGAATGGACGCCTTTCGATAATGACGCTGACCCAGCGTATGATGGCCGAAACCGGAACCCAGTCCGAGGATATCGACGGCATCATCAACTATGCCCGCCGGATCGAGGAGGTCAAGGTGGCGGCCTTGATTCACGAGATCAGCCGCAACCCGCAGGACAAGCCCGGCGGTCCCAGTCAGTATCATGTCAGCCTGCGTTCGGATGGGGCCGTGGACGTTTCCCAGATTGCCGCGCGGTTTGGCGGCGGGGGTCACATCAGTGCGGCGGGCTTCAGCATCGAGACGACCCTTGCCCAGCTGAAGCAACAGATCATCACCTTGTCCGAAACGATTCCCGGTCTATGCACAACCAACTGAGTGGAATCCTGATTTTGGACAAGCCGGAGGGAATCTCTTCGGCGCGCGCCCTGGCCGAAGTCAAGCGGCAACTGGGCGCGAAAAAGGCCGGTCATGCCGGGACCCTGGACCCCTTTGCAACCGGTCTGCTGATTTGCTGCATCGGTTCAGCCACCCGCCTGGCACGTTTTTTCGTGCAGGGCCGAAAGACCTATGACGCGGTTCTGCGATTGGGGATCACGACCGATTCACAGGATCTGACCGGCACCGTGCTCAGCCGCACGCAGGTACCCGAACTGGATCGGAATCGTCTTGAAACGATTGTCGCACAATTTCAAGGCCCCCAGATGCAGCAGCCCCCGATCTTCGCGGCCTTGAAGCACCAGGGCACGCCACTGTACAAGCTCGCGCGCAGCGGCCGGCCGGTGCAGAAGCCGGCCCGACCGGTGGAGATTTTCGCCATCCGGGTTTTGGAAATGCGCCTGCCGGAACTACGTTTAAGCGTTACCTGCTCAGCCGGTACCTATGTGCGTACGCTGTGCGCGGATATCGGGGCGTCTTTCGGCTGCGGCGGCCATTTGGCCGGATTGCGCCGCGTTCATTGCAGCGGGTTCAGCGAACATGAGGCGGTGAGATTGGAGCAGCTGGCGGTTCAGACACGGGAACAGCGGCGCGAACAGGTGATTTCTATGGCCGACGCACTCAGAAACATGCCGGAGTTGAGAGCGGATGACGACCTGCTGGCGCATATCGCCCAGGGGCGGACGTTAAGCGCAGAGCAGATAAATGTTGACGCGGCGACCGGCGACTATCTCAAGGTAGTGGATGCGCAGGGCGGCTTGCGATCGGTGCTGAAAAGGTCCGAAACAGGCGGCTATCTTTATTGTTGTGTTTTTAATTGATCCATTGCACTATTCAACCGGAATTGTTTAAGGAGGATGAGAACGTGGTACTTACAGCCCAAGACAAAAAATCGCTGATCGAGCAATATAAACTGCATGAAACGGACACCGGAAGCCCCGAGGTGCAGATCAGCCTTTTGACCCATCGCATTCAGTATCTCACGGAGCATTTGAAAATTCACAAGAAAGACCATCATTCCCGCCGCGGGTTGCTCATGCTCGTGGGACGGCGACGGCGCCTGCTCAATTACGTTAAGCACAGCGACGTTCAACGCTATCGCACGATCATTGAGAGTCTGGGACTTCGTCGCTGATCCTCGATCCGAAAAGCTAAAGGCGCCCGCAGATCCTGACCCGGCTCGGCCGGAGAGAATCAGCGTGGCTGTCTTTTTTATTCGGGGTGTCCACGAGTTTGGCTGACTGACGCCGCGGCGCCGCATCTAAATAAGGAGTAAACATGGAAAAAATCTTTACAGCGGATCTGGGAGGCAAACCTCTCACACTGCGGGCCGGCAAAATGGCTAAACAGGCCGACGGCTCCGTAGTGGTCCAGTACGGCGATACGAGCGTCCTGGTGACCGTGGTGGCCTCCGGCGAAGAACGCAGCGCCGACTTTGTGCCCTTGACGGTGGAATACCAGGAGAAGATCTATGCCGCCGGCAGGATCCCAGGCAACTACTTCCGCCGCGAAATAGGACGCCCCAGCGAGAAAGAAACCCTTACCGCTCGTTTGATCGACCGGCCTATCCGACCGCTGTTTCCCAAACAGTGGCGCTATGAAACCCAGGTGATCGCCACCGTCCTTT
>DDYQ01000133.1 GCA_002348005.1 Desulfobacteraceae bacterium UBA2230
CCAAGGATGAAAGATATCAACGAAGCGTATGCGGTGCTCTCCGATCCCCCGAAACGCCGGCAATACGACCTGCTGCGCCATGACTACGGACGTTCGGCACAGACCCGGTTCCGTCAGAATTATTCGGAGCAGGATATTTTCCGGGACTCGGATATCCAACAGGTCTTTGAAGAGATGGCCCGTGCATTCGGCTTGCGGGGCTTTGACGATCTGTTCAGGGATTTTAACGGGCAGGTGCGGGGTTCTTTCGGCGTTAAGCAGCCAGGAGTGCGGATGCGCGGATTCGTATTCAAGACGACGCATGGCAAAGGAACCAGCGGCTTGCGTCGCAGCATCATGGGCGCGGCCCTGGGCGGGATCGCGCAAAGCATGTTGCGGAAACTGACTGGCTTTGAACTGCCCCAGCGCGGCGGCGATATCCACGACACTATCGATTTAAAGCCTGAATTCGCCGCTCAGGGAGGCGCTTACGCCTATCTGCACCGTGCCTTGGACAAAAGGTTGGTGGTCCATGTACCAAGAGGCGTCAAGGACGGCCAAACAATTCGGTTGAGCGGTATGGGATTTCCGGGCAAAGGGGGCGCTGAAAACGGCGACCTGCTGCTGAAAGTCAATCTCAAGGTGCCTTTCCTGCAACGACTGAAAGCCCTTCTGCATCGATAGTGCGGTCATCGACGCGACGCGGCAGCCAAATGCGGCGCCGCCAGCAGAGATGATATAAGACAGTCGGACTTCTGCGGCCAGGCCTGGCTGGCGAAACTTTGTCTATCAGGGCAAGTGCCCCGGACCATCACCTCAACCCGCCATCTTTTTCGCTGTTTTTACAGGACGCAAAAAAAACGACGTGTTTCAGTGCGGATCGACTACAATGTTGTATTTTTTCTGGCACAAGGGTTGCTGTACTGTATCGTATTGAAGAGACGATGGGTTCGGCTGTTAAAATCGACATGAAAAGGAGAAACGCATGTATTACGGAATTCTGGTCCCCTTGGACGGCTCGGCCCGCGCCGAACGAATATTCAAGCATGTCGAAGGATTGGCCTTGGTCAGCGCGGCACATCTTTTTTTGCTCCAGGTGGTGCAGCCCGAGGTCGTTGGTGATGGTTATAAAGGCGTACTGGTGGAACAGAGCAAGCAGGCTACGGAAAGGAAAATCGCCGAGGCGGAAAGTTATTTGAAACGGGCGGCCGGTGTTTTCAGAGAAAAGGGAATCAAATGCCACACCATCGTAGAAGTGGGCAGCGTGGTTACCGGGATTTTGCGCGTGGCGCAGCGTGAAGCGGTCGATCTGATCGCCATGGCCAGTCACGGTCGCAGTGGCCTGGCGCGTGTGTTCTACGGCAGTGTCGCTGCCGGGGTCTTACAACAGATCGACCGTCCGTTGCTTCTAATCCGTTCCCGTCAGGGTTGAACGATCAGTGCTTTATTTTCGGATCAGCCGCTGAAACCAGGGATCTTGAAGATTGACGGCATCCACACTCCATTGGCCTGAAGCATCCAATTTCCCCTTTAAACGGCCCTCTTGCAACCATTTCTGCACTCCATATGCCGTCAGATAGGTCAAGGCGCTGAATTCTTCGACCGAATAGGTGCTCCCGGCCTGTGAGGGAGCGGTCCAGACCGCCTCGGGCGGAGAGNNGCGGCGACAGTCTGGTTCGGAAGTTGATCGGTTGAGATCAGCCACTTGCTGCCCTCTTTGCGTCCTGTCAATTTCCCGCTGCGCAACCATTTGGTCACCGTAGATGTGCAGATACCGGTTTTGTCGGCAAATTCCTGAGTGCTGAGAAACTCTTTGGACATATGCATGCAGAACTCCTTTCAACAGAGTTGAGGACGTCTGAAAAAACAGGCCCGATCATCGCAAAAATAGACCCAAGTTGCAATAGCATCCGGTTTCGCCGCGCACCCCTTCCGTATGGGCAACGGTGATCGTGCAAAGCCGTGATGATCGAATGAGAAATTGCCGGGCTTGAGTTCGCTCGTTTTGATTCTTTCCAATCCGTCTTATTTTCGTTATGTTTTCAACGTCTGGTGTCCGCAAGCATGTGACCGATGACGACGGCAGACCAAAGGAGGAAACCGTGAGCAAAGTATTTCGTATTCACAGTGTTGGTGGGGCAGAAGTTCTTCGGCAAGAGGCGGTCGATGTCGGCGATCCGTCGAGCGGAGAGGTCAGGATCCGACACAAGGCGATCGGTCTGAACTTTATCGACATCTACCATCGAACAGGCCTGTATCCGTTACCGCAATTGCCCGCGGTGATCGGCATGGAAGGTGCGGGCGTTGTCGAGTCGGTTGGCCCTGAAGTTAAGGATCTCAAGCCCGGCGATCGTGTCGCTTACGCCGGGTTGCCGGTAGGCGCCTACGCCGAGGAACGTCTTATCCCGGCGCAGCGACTGATCCAGCTGCCTTCCGAGATCTCCTTCGAACAGGCGGCCGCTATGATGCTCAAAGGTATGACCGCCCGTTACCTGCTCTTCGGCTGCTATCCGGTTCAGGCCGGCGACACCATCCTGGTACATGCGGCGGCTGGCGGGGTGGGCACTATTCTGACCCAGTGGGCCCACGACCTGGGAGCCCGGGTACTCGGCACCGTGGGTTCGCCGGAGAAAGCCGAACATGCACGGGCGCATGGCTGCGATGTCCCTATCCTGTACGATCGTGAGGATCTTGTGGCGCGTGTAAAGGAGTTGACGCAGGGCCGCGGCGTCGATGTGGTGTACGATTCAGTGGGGCGTAATACGTTCATGAAATCTTTGGACTGTCTGCGCCCGCTGGGCACAATGGTTTCGTTCGGTCAATCCTCAGGCACAGTTCCCGACTTCAATCTTGGCCTCCTGGCCGCCAAAGGATCCCTTTTCCTGACGCGTCCTACTTTGATGACCTATACTGCCGGCCGGGAGGATCTGCTGGCACATGCACGGGATCTTTTCCGAGTCGTCATCAAAGGCGCCGTCCAGGTGGAAATCGGTCAACGGTATCCGCTGGACGAAGTAGCCCGTGCGCATACCGAACTTGAAAATCGCATGACGCGCGGTGCTTCGATATTGATTCCATAGCGCGACCCCCAATTGTTCCGGACGGTCGTTGAATCATGGGAGGGCGATGAAGCTCATATTAGTGATGGCCCAGAGCGTGGACGGGGTTATCGCCAGGCACAACCGGCATTTTCCCGATTGGACCTGCCCGGCCGACAAAAAGATGTTCAAGCGCGTTACCACGGAGGCAGGCGTACTGATCATGGGGTCACGCACCTATGCGACCATTGGCAGACCCCTTCCCGGCCGTCTCAATGTCGTTTACACGCGCCACCCCGAACGATTGCCGCAGGGGGATAACGTGCGCTTCACGGATATGGACCCGAAGGCGCTGTTGCTGCAATTGACGGATGAAGGATATGAGCGTGCCGTGCTGACCGGCGGTTCGGCCATCAACACGCTTTTCGCCAAACTGCATACGATCGATGAGATCTTCCTGACCATCTCGCCGCGAATTTTCGGCCGCGGGCTATCCATGTTCGACGCGGCGATCGATCTTGAATTGGCACTGGTGGAATACAGCCTGCTGGATCCGAATACCTTGCTGCTGCATTACCGGGTGCTCCCCAATCGCCGCCCAACGGACAGTTGTTCGGAAATCGCCACAGCGATGACCTGATTGCGGGATCTGTTCGGCTGATCGTCGGCATGCCAGACCATTTGGGTAAAACATATCAGGGGAGGTGCGCTTCACCGGCCGATTAAAGAAGAACCGCGGACGTTTTCGCAACGATTGACAGGGCGACGTCCTTTGAGGCATAAACCGGACCATCGTCGCGCACGCTGCTTTAGCTAACACCCAAAGATTATACAAATATGGAACTGCATATATTCAATACGCTGACGCGCCGCAAAGAGGTATTCACCCCCATAATACCTGGAGCGGTTGGCCTCTACACCTGCGGGCCCACGGTTTATAATTATGCCCATATCGGCAATTTACGCACTTTCCTTTTTGAGGACATCCTCAAGCGGGTTCTCCTGTTCAACGGCTTTAAGGTGAAGCATGTGATGAACATCACCGACGTCGGGCATCTGACGGGCGACCGCGACATGGGCGAGGATAAGCTGGAAAAAGGCGCGCGCCGGGAAGGCAGGAGCGCCTGGGATATCGCCGCATATTACACGGAAGCCTTTAAACGGGATATCCGTCACCTGAATGTTCTGGAGCCCACCATCTGGTGCAAAGCCACCGATACCATTGCCGAGCAGATCGCCTTGATCGAGACGCTCGAGGCCAAGGGGTACACTTACCGCACCGGTGACGGCATTTACTTCGACTCCGCCAAATTCGACCAATACACCAAGCTGTCGCACCAGGATCTCGAAGCCCTGCAGGAAGGCGCGCGGGTCGAAAAGAATCCCGAAAAGCGCAACCCCACCGATTTCGCCCTCTGGAAACTTTCTCCGCCTGATGTGCAACGGCAGATGGAATGGGATTCGCCTTGGGGAAAGGGATTTCCGGGCTGGCATATCGAATGTTCCACAATGAGTATGCTCTATCTGGGTGATCAGCTCGACATCCATTGCGGCGGCACCGACCATATCGACGTTCATCATACCAATGAGATTGCCCAATCGGAAGCCGCCACAGGCAAGCCTTTTTTTAATTATTGGATGCACGGCGCCTTCCTGATCATCAGCGGCGGCAAGAAAATGGCCAAAAGCGAGGGGAATTTTCTGACCCTCGACACAGCTTTTGTGCGCAAAGGCATCGATCCTCTGGTATATCGTTTCGCCACCTTCCAGACCCATTACCGCAAGCCGATGGAGTACAGTGAAGACGCCGTCATCGCCGCCCAAAACGGGCTGCAGCATTTGCGCAATCAAGTCCGAACGTTGATGGAAGGCGCCGCGGGGACCGGAAGCATCGATGGCGCTTTCAGCGCCCAGTTGCTTCAGACGGTCAACAACGATCTTAACATGCCTCAGGCATTGGCCGTTATTCAGGAACTGCTTAAATCGGATCTGCGTCCGGAAGAAAAGCTGGCCACTTTGCTCGATTTCGACCGTGTATTGGGGCTCGATCTTGCCAAGCTGGGTCGGCAGCAGGAACTGCCGCCCGAAGTCCAGGCGTTGTTGGCGCAGCGTCAGCAGGCCCGCCGGGAGAAGCAGTGGGCACGTTCCGACCACCTGCGTGATCAACTGCAGGCCATGGGCTATACCGTGCAGGACACGCCGCAGGGAATGAAAGTCTTCAAGGCTTGAAAGATGGAAGATAGATCGATTTAACCCATAAGAATGCTTGTTTCAATTCAGCTTAATCAACTTCAATGCGGCACCGGTTCAGATAAAATGCGCGTCTACCGCAAGCCGTGTCTGAGCGACAGTTTTTCGAACATGAGGACCAGCCCGGTTCCGAGAGTGTAGATCGACTCCACGGCAAGGTTGTCGGTTGCCGAGGAGTCGAAGAACAGGTTGAGCTCCGATTCGATCCCCTCCTCGGGCCGCCAGTAGCAAATCAGCATCGGCAGTTTGGGCAGCGGCAGCAGCAGTATCGCGATATCGGAATCGCGAAACGCGGCCGCCTCTTTGCCCGCAAAGATGTCCAGCATGTCGGCAAAAAGATCGGTATAGGTATCCGCTATTTTTTTCAGCGGTTTTTCACAGCGTTGGGCGAAAAGCGGCGCCCAGTCTCTGCCGCCCTTGAGTTCCCTGAAGGGTACCCACTGCCCTGAGGGTGCGGTTCCCTTGCCTTCCAGAATGTAATTGAGCAGCGGAACCGCAAGCCATGCGTGAAGGTGAATATCGGAGGAGAGATTGCCCTCCGGATCCACCGAGACGTCCTTGCCGAGCACCTTGAGCGTCAATTTGCGGTTGTCAAACGGTTCCTGAAGGCGGTTGGCGGCAGAAGCGAGGTCGATCTCTCTGATGCGGCTTTTCAAGTGCAGCAAAGCCCTTTGCCGATCGGTCTCAGGGGCGTTGGCGCAGTTGCTGTGTTGATCTTCCTGGAAACGCGCGGCGGTCTCCGGATCAAGCGAAGGGCAGTCGCTCGGGGCTTTCTTGCCCTGGAAGACCGCGGCCGCAAAAGCAAGGCAGGTAGGCTCATTGCATTTTCGACAATTGGTTTTTTCCAATAGGATGAACAATTCCATGGGGTTTTTCAATCGGGGCATCGGTTGTCTCCTTGAATCTAAGCTTATCCCTTATACAA
>DDYQ01000100.1 GCA_002348005.1 Desulfobacteraceae bacterium UBA2230
ACCAGCCGGTCCAGGATGCGGCGGGCCTGCTGCGCCTCGTATTTGTGCTGATTCAACCCTTCGGGATGTTCGATGGATTTGATAATGGCATTGCGGGTGAGTTCGTGGAACAGAACACGGTGAAAACGCCGCTCCTTTTTTTTCAGCACTTCGGAGGCATGCCAGGCAATCGCCTCGCCTTCGCGGTCAGGATCCGGCGCCAGATAGACATCCTGGCAGTCGCCCGCCGCCTTTTTTAAGGCGGTGATGATTTTTTGTTTTCCGGGGATGGTCCGGTAATTTGGCTCGAAATCGTTTTCGATATCGATTCCGATTTCCTTGGGGGGCAAATCTTTGATGTGCCCCACGGTGGCGACTACGTTAAAGTCATTTCCCAGATATTTTTTGATGGTACGGACCTTGGTCGGTGATTCCACGACCACGAGCGGTTTGTCAGACACTGAGCAACCTCGATATATAGGCTTCAACTGAAGCGTGAATTTTCATTCGATGGAGCGCAAATAATAGTTCCCTGATTGGCGCTGGGCAATGCCCTTGATTTCCAGCCGCACCAGCAGGCTCGCAATACGCCGGCTGTCCTGCCTGAGCGTGCGCGAAAGATCGTCAATATGCACCGGATAAGGACCCAATGCAGCCATCAGTGAAGCTTCCTCGGCAGTCAGCTCGGGCCGGCGGGCAGTTTCGCCCCTCTCCGGCCCTGCAGGCGTTCCGATCCCGGAGCTTACCAGGTGCCGGATCTCCTCGATGATATCATCGACATCCTGGACCAGTTTGGCTCCCTGTTTGATCAGGGCGTGCGTACCATGGCTGTTCGCCGCGTGGACACTGCCCGGCACGGCATAAACCTCGCGCCCCTGTTCGCCCGCCAAGCGTGCGGTAATGAGAGATCCACTGCGTTGAGCGGCTTCCACCACGACCGTGCCAAGGCATATGCCGCTGATGATCCGATTGCGCACGGGAAAATGGTGCGGCTCGGGGCATGCGTCCAGAGCGAACTCGGTGATAACCGCCCCGCACTGCGCAATACGCTCAAACAATGCTTTGTTCCGGGGCGGATAGACGCACTCCAGACCTGTGCCGAGAACTGCGACTGTTCGCCCGCCGCCGGCCAAAGCGCCTTCGTGGGCGGCCGTATCGATTCCCAGGGCCATACCGCTGACCACCGTAATGCCGCGAGCCGCCAACCCTTCGCACAAACGCCGGGCGGTCGTCAAGCCATAGCTGGTGGCTTTTCGTGACCCGACTACCGCTATAGAGGCGGCGTCCGGCGCAAGTGCGCCGTAGACATACAGAAGGGCCGGCGGGTCGGCAATTTCACGCAGCAAGGGAGGATAATCCCGGTCGGGCAGCGTGAGGATGCGGTAGCCTCTTCGCTGGATACGGTCAATTTCACGCACGACCCACCCGGGTGTGGTATGTCGCCGGATCGCGCGGGCCAGTTCACGGCCGACGCCTCTGACAGCGGCCAGTTCGACCTCGGGTGCTTCCAATACCGCCTGAGGCGATCCGAAATGCCGGATCAGGCGGCTGGCCAATATTGGGCCGATGCCCGGTACACTCTTTAGCGTCAGCCATGGCAGAATGGGTGGCATCCGTTAAAAATCCTGGTCGCAACTGGATGCGTACGCCACGCGTGTCCGAAGGCTTGTCCTCTGCCGGCCGGTGCGCGGCAACGTTGTGCGTTTGTCAAATGAAAGGTGGTGGCGTTCCGGTTATTTTCGCCTCTGCCAGGCCAGGAGGATCGGGCTGGCCACGAAGATCGAGGAAAATGTGCCGATCCCGATGCCGACCAGCAGCGCAAAGGCGAAATCGTGAATAATGCCGCCGCCCAGGAAGAACAGACAGAGAACCACAAGCAAAGTGGTCCCGGAGGTCAGGATGGTGCGGCTGAGGGTCTGGTTCACACTGGTGTTGATGATCTGGACTAAAGGCAGCCGGTGCTTCAATCGCAGGTTTTCCCGGATGCGGTCAAAAACGATGATCGTGTCATTCAGCGAGTACCCGATGATGGTCAACAAGGCCGCGATGATCGTCAGATTGAATTCCTTTCCAAACAATGAAAAGATTCCAACGGTGATTAAAACATCGTGGATCAGGGCCACGATGGCTCCCATCGCGTATTTGAGCTTGAGGACGTAAAAGAGAACCAGGGTGACGACCATTGCAATCGTGATTAGCCAGGGCATGCTCAGGTCGAATCCATAGAGCACATAGACGACGAAACCCAGCGCTGCGGCCATCAAGGCGCTGATCATCCATTTGAATTCAAAGCGTCCCGAGATATAGACCGTTATGAACAGCAGTGCGAAAAAAATCGCCATCAACGCCTTTTCGCGCAGATCGCGGCCGACCTGAGGCCCCACCATTTCGAACTGGAAGCCTTCCTCCATGACCGTCACACCCGTATGCTGTTCCAAGCCCTGCATAATTTCCTGGTAGCTGTCACCGGCATCGGAGAGGGTGCTGCTGATCAGGATACGGTATTCCCGGTCACTTTCGCCGTACTGCTGAACAGTGCCCTGCATTCCCATCGCATTGACGGCCGCCTTGACGTTTTCAATGCTCACCGTTTCGCTGAAAGGGACGAGGACCTCGGCGCCCCCGGCAAAATCGACGCCGTATTTTGGCCCCCCGTGAGCGATGAGGGAAATAATGCTTCCCAATATCAGGAGGCCGGAGAAGATGTAGGCGAGTTTTCGGCGTCCCACAAAATCAATGTGAGTGTCCGGATTTATGATTTGCAGCATTTTTTTCCTCTACTGAAAGAATGGGCATCAGCCTAATTAAATACTGATTGATTTCGTACGCCGATGGACCAGAAAGTAATCGAATATCGTTCGCGACAGAACCAGTGCCGTAAAAACGCTGGCCACCACACCGAGGCTGAGGGTCACTGCGAAGCCCTTCACCGGTCCGCTTCCGAACTGGAAGAGTACCAAAGCAGCGATCAGGGTGGTGACATTGGCGTCCAGAATGGTCAGGGCGGCGCGCTCGAATCCACTGTCCACGGCCGTGCGGGCGGACTTGCCCACGCGCAACTCCTCACGGATGCGTTCGTAAATCAACACATTGGCGTCCACCGCCATGCCGATGGT
>DDYQ01000193.1 GCA_002348005.1 Desulfobacteraceae bacterium UBA2230
CATCCACCAGAATACTGCCGTCCAGGCAGGCATTCTGAATCTTCTCTTCATACAGATTATAGCGAAAACGGTAGGCATCGAAGGCACGGTAGACGTGCCGGTCTTCCACCTGCGGCGTAAGTTCTTCGCGGGCCCAGTACTCGGCCTCCTTGATCAATCCGACTATCGGTCCGAAGCGCAGCGAGAGCCTGGCCTGGTGCGATACGATCTTTTGTCCGAATTCCACGACAGCCACAACCCCTGAAGGGGCGAAGTGCAGNNAGGTTTTCTTCGCGGCACACCCGGGCAATGAAACTGGCGTATTGCCGAATCGTTTCCGTTGTGCGCGGCACTTCGTAATCAAAGTCGGCACGCACTTTGAAGATCTTGTTGAACTTGGCATCGTAATTCTGCAGCAGTTCGAAAGGCTCGTAGCCGCCGATCAGAATCACCTTGACTTCGAGATCGATGGGATTGGGCCGCAGCGAGGCGGTTGCCGGACTGCTGCCGGGCGCGTCCTCGATGTAAAGCCGCTTATTGACCAGGGCGCGTTTCAGAGCCTCCCAGACCTGCGGGTTCATCAGGAGCGGCTCNNTTTCCATAATCAGGAAGCCGCCGTTGGCTTGCAACAGCGAACCGGCCTGAACCATGCTGAAATCGGTTTCCACTGCACCCATCACCGCCCGCTTATCGATCCAGCCGAAGAGGTTATGGTAGGTTGGGTTGGGCTCGAAAACCACGGGCGCGCCCGACGTCGTTTTACGATCCACCAGCACGTTGATCCGGTAGCGGTGCAAGGAGCGCTGCGGCCGGGAGCCGTCATCCCCATCGTCCTCCTCCCCGTGCTCCGCTGTAAGGAACAGGCCGATACTATCGACGATATCCTCCTGAAGCGCCTCAAGGTAATCGATCACTTCCGGCCATTCCTCGTATTCCTCGCGGATCAGCGCCAGTCGATCGCGCACGACGAAACGAGCGACTTGAGCATAAATTGTTTCCAGCCCGCGGGCCAGCGCCTGCCGGATCTTGCGAATTTCGCGCAGCGTTTCTTCGGTCTGGCCGCGCATCGACGAAAGGGCGGTTTCGATAGCGTGCCGCTGCGCATCGGGAAGGGCCTCAAACGCCTCACGCGTCAGCGGTTGTCCATCCATCAAGGCAATGGGTTGGATGCCGGTGGCGGTCTTATGCAGGGCTACCTGCCGTTCAGCGGCCGATGCTTCCAGAGACTGGAGAAGGGACTGTTCCTGGGTGAGGAAATTCCGCTCGATTTCTTCTTTGCGGGCCACAAATGTATTTTCTTCGAAAGCAAGCGGAAACTGATCCCTGAGCCCGTCGATCAGCCGCTGGATCTGTTTGGCGAACACTCCGGCTTTGCCGCTGGGCAGGGACACGGACTGGGGGCGGAATTCATCCCGGAAGTTGTTGACCATACACCAGTCCGGCGGCGTGGAGCGCTCACGGGCATGGGCGCCGACGATATCCTGAACGATGGTGGTTTTGCCCGTTCCTTCGATTCCGGTTACAAAGATATGGTAACCGGTACCGGGCATATTGAGGCCGAATTGAATCGCCTGAACGGCGCGGTCCTGGCCGATCACCTCATCCACGGGAGGCAAATCAGCCGTGCTGGCGAAAGTGAAGACGGCGGGGTCACAACAGGTTCGGAGCCGGGAAGGGGTGAGTTCACGTGGGGTCTGCATCGAGATCCATCCTCTTTGGGGTCAGGCCGGCGGGCGGCAGGCTTCCATCCTGTATCATCGGGATCCAGCGCCTGTGGCTGGCAGAAACAGGTTGATCGTGGTGCCGACCCCCGACTGGCTGTCGATATCGATCCAGCCGTCGTGATTGGCGATAATGCCATACACCCGCGAGAGTCCCAGGCCGCGGTGTTCGCCCATACCCTTGGTGGTGAAAAAAGGTTCAAAGGCCCGTTTCCGTACCCCCTCATCCATGCCCGTACCCGTATCTTTGACGGTCAGTTTCACGTAGCGGCCCGCGGGCAGTTGATGGAACCGGCCGCTGCCGTGCTCCCACAGAATATTTTCAGTGCCGATGGTGATTGTGCCCTGCTGGGAGAGGGCCTGGCGGGCATTGAGCACGATGTTCATCACCGCCTGTTCGATCTGGCTGCCGTCTACTTCAATCAGCCAGAGATCGGGCGCAAGGCGCAGGTCGAGTTCGATCCATTTGGCATCTTTCATCACGATCCTCGTGACGCGTTGGACCACGGTGTTGAGCGTCAGTCGCTCGACCTGGTATTTGCCGGTTTGGGCGAACCCCAGCATCTGGCGGGTCAGCCGGGCCGCCTCGCCCACGCATTGTTCGATTCCTTCAAGCATGAGGTAAAACTGCGAATCCTGATGTCGGCGCTGCTGAAGCAGGGAAACCCGCCCCTGAATGCCCATCATCAGGTTGTTGAAAGAATGTGCCAGGCCTCCGGCCATTGTCCGCAGGGTCGCGATGCTTTCGGTCTGCAGCTGATGCTTTTCGGCCAGCTTCTGGGCGCTGATATCACGAATGATGTTGAGCGTCGCGGGTTGGTTTTCCCATTCGATCATGACCACGTTCACTTCGGTCCAAATGGTTTCACCATGGCTGTTGAGGATTCGCAACGGGTACATGTTCAGGATTTTTTCACCCTGCAGCCGCTTCTCGTGGCGTTCGACCACCATGGCTTTGTCTTCGGGATGCAGATACTTGGAGTAGTGCGACTGCTGCAGCTCTTCGGCCATGATCGAAGCCATCGCCAGGGCCTTGGGGTTGGCGTATTTGATCTTGCCGTCCTGCAAGATGAAAATGGCGTCATTGGCGTGCTCGACGATCAGACGATACTTCGCTTCCGCCTGGCACAAGGCCTCCTTGAGGCCTGCCGCAGCTTCGACCTCCTGTTCCAGTTGAAGGATGCGTGCTTCAAGATCAGCACGGGACATTTCCTGGTGCATGGGCCTCCTTCCGCCGAAGTACCTGCACATAATGCCGTCGATAGCCCGGGCTGACGGCCGATTGATTGCCTGTCCGGCGCGGCGTCAGGTCTGGGAGCAGTGACTCCATACCTCATCCACGCCGTTGTGGCAATCATCCGTTGCACACCCGCAATTTATGAAGGGCATTCATTTGCGGCAGCACGCCGTCGCCTCACCAGGACCACGGCGCGTTCACCGCTTGCCCGATGAAAACCGTTGCATTCAGTTTCCAGTCGTTTAAAAGGAATTCATGGATATTTCGCTGAACTTTACATCGGGTTTGTTGCTGGGTCTCGCAGCGGGGCTGGCGCCGGGGCCGCTTTTGACGCTCGTGATCTCGCAGGCCCTGCGCCATGGTATCCGGGAAGGTGTGAAAGTCGCCATTGCGCCGATGATCACCGACTTGCCGATCATCGTGGGTACACTGTTGCTGGTCTCCTACCTGCAGACCAATCCGTGGCCCTTGGGCCTGCTCTCATGCTTCGGCGCACTTTTCGTTCTCCGGCTGGCTTTTCACAGCTTTTTCCCTAAGACACCACCGGGGTCGGCGGTTCCTGAAAAAGCCGACTCCTGGATCAAGGGGGCCACGGTGAATCTGCTCAATCCCCACCCCTACCTCTTCTGGTTGACCGTGGGCACCCCCTTTGTGGCCAAGGCCTGGGTTCATTCTCCCGTCAATGCAGTGTTGTGGGTTCTGGGATTCTATGCCGCCCTGGTGGGTTCCAAGATTGCGCTGGCGCTTCTGGCCGGCAAAGGCCGCAGCTTTATAAAACCCCGGACGTTGATCTGGATCAACCGGGTGCTCGGAGTGATGCTGGTGGTCTTTGCCGCATTTCTGGCGCGCGACGGATTGCGTCTGCTGCAATAGTTTTTTATCAGGCGGCGTCAGTCGCCGGCCACGGCCCGCAGCACCTGAATGGTGCCCTGCAGCAGATTTTTGGAAACATTGGCGCGTTTGCGGCGAAAATCAGGGAGGATCAGATCGAGATCCGGCGTCTTGCGCGCAGGCGTTCCCCTGCCGGCAGCCTGCATTCTCTGCGAAACCCATCGGGAGGCTTCGGCGCTGGCATCTTCCCACACGACGTTTGGGAAGCCGTTGTCGGAAAGCAGCACCAGAAATTCCTCCACCGATACCAGATGACTGAAGGCGGCGTCTTCGGACCAGGGTACCGGAAAGATGATGTCACCCGTTCCCCGGCAAACTTCCCACAAAGCCAGGCGGCCTGCGGGTTTGAGAACCCTGCGGGCTTCCCGCAGCAGGCCGGCTTTATCGGCGATGTTCATGCTAAGGTGAATCATCACAAGTGCATCGAAACGATTCGCAGGGAAAGGCAGATCGAGAGCATTGGCGTGCTGGAAATCGACCCGGTCGGCCAGGCCCACGCACCGGGTAAGGGCTGCGGCGGCGGAGATATAGCTTTCGGCAAGATCCACTCCGACCACCTGACAGCCGAAGTTTTCAGCCAGCGTGCGGGCCGGTCCGCCCACGCCGCAGCCGACATCCAGCACCCGCATGGCGGAAGTAAGCCCGGTGCGGCGGCCCAGTTCGATGGTGGCCTGGCGACCCATGATATGCAGTTCGTCGAAGGCGATCAGGTCGGCCGTGGTGAGCGCCCCGAGCGGACAGCCGGCCTCGTCGAGACTGTGCAGCAACTTTTCGGAAAGGGCTTCCGCACCGTAGGTGCGGTGGATGCGTTCAATAGAATCCATGGTGCCAGGCTCCATAGTCAATGTTAACGTACCGCCGCAATCCGCGGAATCGCGGTCGATCGGGGACTGCCGGAGCGCCGATTCAGGACCACGACGCTGGCCAGGATCATGCCGCCGCCGACCCAGAAGCGCCAGTCCGCTGGATCGTTCAGCAATATGATTCCGCAGGCCGCCGTGAAGACCACTTCACTGGACATCAATACGCTGCCCTCACAACCCAGGCAATAGTGAAATCCCTCATTCATGAGCAGTTGTCCGCCCACCGAAAACAGGATTATGCCCAGGATCATGATCCATTCTGCAGTCGAGGCGGGAATTACGGGTGTCTGGATAAACATCGGAAGGGTGACCAGCGTGCCCATGGTGCAGAAGTAGAAATAGATGACCACCGGACCGTTCTTTTCGCGCAGAACGCGGATCAACGTGATGGTCAGCCCCCCGATCACCCCTCCGATCAAGGCCATCAACTGCCCCCAGAAATTGCCCGCCAGTCGGAAATCGAGCAATATCGCCACGCCTGCGAGAACCACCGCAATACATCCGACCTGCAGCGGGCCGATGCGTTCACCGTAGAGCAGAAAGGAAAAGAGCGCTGCAAAAGCAGGGAAAACGTAGAAGATCACCACTGCGGTGGAAACCGGCAGCAGGCGGATGGCGCTGACCAGCAGAATGAACGCCGCCGACCCACAGCAGCCGCGAACGATCAGCAGGCGCCGGTTGACGCCCGTGAAATGCCTGGCATGATCGTTAAAAACAATCCCCATGACGATGATGCCGCCCAGGAAACGGTAAAAGCCGATATGCCAGGCCGTGTACTGAGGTCCCAGCTGTTTGATCAGCAGGTTGAACAGCGTAAACAGCAGGGAGGCCGCAAGCATCAGCACCGGCCCGGCGGCCCGCTGACTCAGATGGTTTCGTATGTTCATTCTCGATTCAATCCTTTTCCATGTGTCCGGGGGCGCGCCCAGACTTTAGGCCGGCGGCGCAGATGTCCCGCGATCCAGAACCAGCCCGCAGCCGCCGTTTGAAACACCAGCAGCAGCCCGAAAGCGCAGCGGTATCCTGCGGCGGCATACCCACCGTTTGCGTTCGGCGGCCATAAGTCGATCACGGCCCCGATGCCCCATTGGGCGGCAAAAGCGGTCACGAAAACCAGAAGATTAAGGGCCGTGTTGACGCGACCGGCCAGCGCGGCGGTAAACCGTTGGGTAAGGACGGCATAGGTAAGGATCCCCGAGGTGCCGAAAAACCCGAACACCACCCAGAACAGCGGGCTGCCATGGGGAAGCTGCAGCACGATCCAGGCCAGCAGGCCGATATAGACCGTCATTCCCGCACCTCCGACACGCATCGGCGCAATGCCTCTTCGGCTCAACTGTTCGGCCAATATGCCCAGGCCGATATATCCGGCCACCATTCCGCAGGCGGTCAGAAGCATCATGCGGGCCGCCGCCGAAGCGTTCAGGCCCAGCCTGTCCCGCAGGTAAGGTCCCAGCCACAGACCGTGGATGGCCAGAAAACTGGCCTGGTTAAGGGTGGACCAAGGTGCAATGCGCCAGAAATCCAGGCTGACCAGGATCGCCGCCAATCCGCGCAGCTGATCGGACCAGCGCAGCCGTTCGCGGGCAACCGGGTCGCGAGGCACCATCCAGAAGACCACTGCGGCCGCCAGCAAGGTAAGCCCCGCCAGGCCGGCGAAGACGCCGCGCCAGTTGGTTAAACCCAGCAACGCCTGCACCGGGGCCGTGGCAAACAGCGCGCCCAATCCCCCGGCCGCCACCTGGAACCCATTGATCATGGGCAGTTGCTGATTCGGAAACCAGATCACATAAGCTTTGAAGGCGGCCATCAGGCAGGCCGAAACGCCCAGGCCGATCAGCGCGCGACCTATCACCAGGCCGGTCAGCGAATCGGCGCGCGCAAAAATGGCGGCCCCCCCGGCCGCCACCAGCAGCAGCAGTCCCTCGACCCGCCGCGGCCCGAAGCGGTCCAGCAACAGGCCCAAGGGCAGTTGAAACGCCGCAAAAGTAATGAAATAGACCGACGTCAGCAGGCCCAGATCGGTGGCGTTCAGGCCGATCTCGGCTACCAGATGGGGCGCCAGAACGGCATTGACGACCCGGAAGGCATACGACAGGAAGTATCCCAGGGCGAAAGGCAGAATGATATGCAGGCGCTTGGCCATTTTCATTGCACCAGGAGCTCCAACTCAAAAG
>DDYQ01000074.1 GCA_002348005.1 Desulfobacteraceae bacterium UBA2230
ATCTACGACCCGACCTTTTTCATCCAGACCGGCAAATATGACGACCAGACCCGTACCTTCTGCACCAATCGCGGCGGTTTCGTCACCATGGAGAATTACAGCCGTTTCGTGTGCGTCAACGGGCATGCCTATCAGGCCAGAAAATCCGAAAACACCAATTTTGCCTTCCTCTCCAAGGTGGTGCTCACCGAACCGGTAACCGACAATCAGGCCTATGGCGAATCGATCGGCCAACTGGCTTCCCTGATCGGTGGGGGCAAGCCCATCCTGCAGCGTTTTGGCGATTTAAAGCGCGGGCGGCGCAGCACCTGGCACCGTGTCAACATGGGGTATATCCGTCCAACGCTGACCAATGTCGTGTGCGGCGACATCGCCATGGCGCTGCCCGAGCGCATCCTGACCAATCTGATCGAGGGTTTGGAAAAACTGAACCAGGTGGTGCAGGGCGTCTCGAACGACGAAACCTTGCTCTATGCGCCGGAAATCAAGTTTTTCGCCACCCAGGTGGTCACCGATGCGAATCTGGAGACGTCGATAAGCGGGATGTTCGTGGCCGGCGACGGTCCGGGCGTGGCGGGTAACATCGTCTCGGCGGCCGGCACCGGGTTGATTCCCGCCAAGGCGATCCTGACCCGTCTGAAGGCACCGTAAACCCCGTACCCTCCCCAATGGCGGTGCATTCCATCCGCCTGGCGCCGGGCTCCGTTTCCGGATTCGGTCACTGCAAATTTGGATGCCGTCCTGCCACGGTCACCTGCAGCTCGCCGTGCCTCGATCCACTTTGGATAAGAGGTGCCGTGTTGGCGGTGTAGTGGCACGCATGGTGAATAAACATATCGAAGGCACCTGGAGTGAGTAATATTTACCCGCATCCGGCGCTTTAGGGAACGTATTGTTTACAAATTATCCAGTACGCTTATTCTGTTGAACTGAGAAACATGAAAAGTGGATATCCCATGTTCCTGCGTATCAAAAAAATCAGGGCCGGGATGCAGACCTCGCCCTGGATCATCCTGGGGGCAACCGCAATCCTTTTCGTCGTGGTGGTGGCGATGGCGATCCAGAACGCCCATCGCGAAAAGCGCCACATGGCCCAGATGCTGCTGACCAAGGGCGCTGTGCTGATCCGCAGCGTAGAGGCCGGATCACGGGCCGGAATGATGGGCATGATGTGGGGCGGTCCTCAAGTGCAGCGTTTGTTGGAAGAGAGCGCCAATCTGCCGGATGTGCTTTACATGGCCGTCATCGATGAGGAGGGCATGGTTCTGGCCCACAGCAACCGCCAGCGCATCGGCCAGAGCTTCCGGTCCGAGCGGCGGCTGATCCATCTGGGACCCGAACGGCAGGAAGACTGGGAGGTGGTCAACCAGGAGGACGGGCGACGGGTGTTCGAAGTCCACCGCTTTTTCAGGCCCATGCCGCCTAATTGGCACAATCGCATGGGAGGTATGATGCGGCGAAACCATCCTCTTCAAAGCGACAGCACGGATTGGTTCGATCCCCAGAAGCGGCACGAACAGATCATTGTCGCTGGTTTGGACGTCACGCCCTTCGAAAAGGCGATTGCCGGAGACATCCGCCAGACCATCCTGCTTTCGATCGTTTTGCTGCTGCTTGGGTTTGCCGGATTCGTGTCGCTTTTCTGGATGCAGAGTTATCGGGCCGCACGGCGCTCACTGGATGATACCAGCGCCTTTGCCGACGAGGTGGTCTCACACCTGCCGGTGGGCCTGGTGGCCACCGACCGCCTGGGGCGGATCGCTTTTTTCAATTCCGCTGCGGCAAACCTGACCGGGGTCGCTCCTGCCGAAGCCCTCGGCCGGGGGCCGGCGGAAGTCTTGCCGGCCCAACTGTGCGGGCTCAGACAACTGCTCGACGACGGACGTACGATTACGGAAAAGGAGATGGAGTGCCGCTTCCGCGGAGGAACCCGTACACCGGTCAGCATCAGCGCGACTCGCATCCTGAATCCGGAAAATCAATTGGTCGGCCATGTGCTGATCCTGCGCGACCTTGGCGAGGTCCGGCGCTTGCAGGAACAGATCCGGCGGCAGGAAAAACTCGCCGCTCTGGGCGGCCTGGCCGCCGGCGTGGCGCATGAGATCCGCAATCCGCTCAGTTCCATCAAAGGATTGGCCACCTATTTCGCCGAAATGTTTGCCGCCGACAGCAAGGAGCGCGATCTGGCCCAGGTGATGACCCGCGAGGTCGACCGTCTCAACCGCGTGATCAGTGAACTGCTCGAATTTGCCCGTCCGACCGATCTCAAGCGGCGCACCACGGATATCAATTCGCTCCTGGAACATTCGCTGAGCCTCATCCACCAGGACGCCGCCGTCAAGCAAATCGAGATCATACGGCGCTTCGGCGACGATCTATGTGCGCTGCAGATTGATCCGGACCGCCTGGCCCAGGCGCTGCTTAACCTTTATCTGAACGCCATTCAGGCCATGCAGCCCGGCGGTCGCCTGACCGTGGGCAGCAGGATGCAGCCGGACGGTTCGGTTGTCATCGAGATCGCCGATACCGGCAGCGGCATCTCCAAGGCGCATCTGGACAAGATTTTCAATCCCTATTTTACCACCAAAGCCAAAGGAACCGGATTGGGTCTGGCCATTGTGCACAAAATTGTGGAAGCCCATCACGGTCGTATCGAGTTACAGAGCACGGCCGGCACGGGCACGCGCTTCGGGTTGCACTTTGACTGCCGTCCCCTGGATGAAAGCGAGTCCAATGAAGCAGAACACCATACTGATCGTGGATGACGATCAGGGCCATCTGACCATGCTGACCACCATCGTCAGAAGCTGGGGCTACCGTGTGGAAGCCGCTGAAACCGGTGCGGCGGCCGTTCAGCGGGTCGAGTCCGAACCGCTGGACCTGATCCTGATGGACGTCCGCATGGCCGAAATGAGCGGCATCGAAGCACTCACCCAGATCAAGGCGTACAATCCGGCTATTCCGATTATCATCATGACCGCCTATTCATCGGTGGAATCTGCGGTGGCGGCTTTGAAGGCGGGCGCCTATGACTATCTGATCAAACCGCTCGATTTTGAAGTGCTCAAGCTGACCCTCGAACGCGCGCGTGAACACGCTGGCCTCAAGGCCGAGAATCAACGTCTGAAGGCTCAACTGGGCGGCGATCAGCGCATGCCCCGAATTATCGGTCGCAACCGAGGCATGCAGGAAGTGATCGATATGGTCGCCATGATCGCGCCCAGCGACGCCACGGTGTTGATCGCCGGCGAATCGGGCACCGGCAAGGAGTTGATCGCCCAGGCGGTTCATTTCCATTCCAACCGGAAAGACAGCAAATTTATTGCCATCAACTGCGGCGGCCTGCCGGAGAGCATCCTGGAGAGCGAGCTGTTCGGCTAC
>DDYQ01000207.1 GCA_002348005.1 Desulfobacteraceae bacterium UBA2230
CGGATTACCCTCGCCATGATATTGATGAATCGTACAAAGCATTCCGTCCGACAGATGAAGCTGAAAGATGAAAAGGTGAAGGGAAAGATGGCGTCGATTTCCGTAATCGTATCCACTGAAGGGTTATGCCAAAACACGGGGCAGTGTCCAGAATTTTTCGCGCCGGCAGGAGGAAGCAATCCCTTTTGATCGACAGGGTGTGGAATTGAATGTTGAAATGGGGTGGGAATTCGAGATATCAGATTGATCTTCTGCCGATGCCGGCAGGGCGCAAGCGGCGCTCTCCGCATCACGGCAGGCATACCGGCGCAGGAGGCATGCGGATCGCAATGGCCAGGGGAGACCAGCTCAGCCGGCAATGGCGCATCATTCAAGCCCTGATGTCGGCCGGCCGGGGCCAGACCGCAGCCGAGCTGGCCGCGGAGCTGGAATGCCACTCCCGCACGGTGTACCGCGATCTGGAAGCCTTGCAGATGGCTGGATTCCCCCTCTTCACCCAGGTCCGCGACGGCAAGGCTTACTGGACCATGACCGATACTGCCCGGCGGCAGATGCCCATCCCGCTGGACCTGACCGAACTGATGGCGCTCTACTTCAGCCGCAACATGCTCAAGGCGCTGCGCGGCACCGCCATCCACGACTCGCTCGCCAGCCTGTTCGAAAAGGTGAAGGCCACCCTGCCGCCGGCCTATATCGAGTATCTGGCCAAGGTCGAGCACAGCCTGGAAGTCGGCGTCAAAACCTACAGGCCCTACCGGCAGTTCCAGCAGACGCTGGAGCAGGTCGGCCGGGCCGCCCGCGAGCGGCGTCGCATCGAGATCGACTACTACACCATGAACCGGCGCGAGCTGACCCACCGGCGCGTGGCGCCTTACAAGCTATGGTTTTACGACGAAACCTTCTACCTGATCGGCTACTGCGAACTGCGCCGCGCCGTGCGGGTCTTCGCCGTGGATCGCATCGCCGCAATCGCCGTCCTGGAAGAAGGGTTCGCCGAACCCCTTGATTTCGATGCCGAGGCGTTCATGCGGCGCAGCTTCGGCGTCTTTCAGGGAGAGCCGGTAGCGGTGCGCATTCGCTTCAGCCCGGAGGTTGCGGGCTATATCCGAGAAAAAATCTGGCATCCCACTCAAACGCTTACGCCGCTTGAGGACGGCGGCATCGTGTTCAGCGCCGAAGTCGCCGGAATCGAAGAAATTAAGCTGTGGCTGCTCAAGTGGGGCGCCGATGCCACCGTTCTTGCCCCGCCGGCGCTGCGGCGGGCCGTGGTCGCGCAGGCGCTCGCCATGCTGGACAATTACGCCGGCCCATCCTGTGCTGAAATGGAGAACCATGCATATTGATTCCAAACTGCCCGATGTGGGTACGACCATCTTTACACTCATGTCCAAAATGGCCGCCGAGTGCGGCGCCATCAATCTCTCTCAGGGTTTTCCGGACTTCGACACCCACCCGGAGTTGATCGAACGCGTCAACGTCTACATGCGCAGGGGATTCAATCAGTATGCGCCCATGCAGGGGGTGCCGGAGCTGCGCCGCCGTATTGCGGACAAGACGCTGCGGATTTACGGCGCCCGGGTGGACCCGGAAACCGAAATCACCGTCACCTCCGGCGCCACCGAGGCCCTCTTCAGCGCCATCACGGCGGTTGTGCGTCCCGGCGACGAAGTGATCGTTCTGGAACCGGCTTATGACGCCTATGTGCCGGCCGTACGTCTCAATCAGGGCATTGCGGTGCACCTGCCGCTGCGCTTTCCCGACTACCGCATCGACTGGCAGCAGCTGGCGGCGAAGGTTACCGCGCGCACCCGCCTGATCATCCTGAATTCGCCGCACAATCCCACCGGCACGGTGCTGGACGGCGACGACATCCAGGCCTTGCGCGACCTGAGCGCCCGGCACCCTTTTCTGATTCTCAGCGACGAGGTTTACGAGCACATTATCTTCGACGGCCGGCGGCATGAGAGCATGCTGCGCTACCCCGATCTGGCGGAGCGCAGTTTCGTGGTCAGCTCGTTCGGCAAAACCTATCATACCACCGGCTGGAAAGTGGGCTACTGCATCGCGCCGCGGCCGTTGAGCGTCGAGTTTCAGAAGGTCCGGCAATTTGTCACCTTTTCCACCAACACCCCCATCCAGATGGCCTACGCCGATTTCATGCTGCAGGAAGAGTTGTTCGCCACCCTGCCCGATTTCTACCAGCGCAAACGCGATTTGTTCGTGCAGCACCTGTCGGCGGGCCGCCTGCGGCCCCTTCCCTGCTCCGGCACCTATTTCGTCATGGTGGACTACTCGCCGGTCAGCGGGCTGAGCGACATGCGCATGGCGCAGGAATTGACGCGCCGGTACGGCGTGGCGGCCATTCCGCCCTCCTGCTTCTATCGGGACGGCCAGGATCACCACGTTCTGCGCTTCTGTTTTGCGAAAAAAGACGAAACCCTCATCCAAGCCGCGGAGATTTTATGTCGGATTTAACGGTCACCATCGTTCAAACCGAACTGGCCTGGCAGGCTGTCGAAGACAGCCTGAGCCTGCTGGATTCCAGACTGGACCCCATTGACGCCCCAACCGACCTGGTGATCCTGCCGGAAATGTTTTCCACCGGATTCAGCATGGAAGCCCCCCGACTGGCCGAAAGCATGGAAGGCCGCGCCGTGCAGTGGATGCGCGCCAAATCCGCCGATATGGGCGCCGATATCACCGGGAGCCTGATCATCACCGAGCAGGGGCGCTTCTATAACCGTCTGGTGTGGGTCAAGCCGGACGGCACGGTGCAGACCTACGACAAGCGGCACCTATTCGCCTACGCCGGTGAAGACCGCGTCTATACCGCCGGCCAAAGCCGCTTGACCGTCACCCTCAAGGGATGGCGCATCCGACCCTTCATCTGCTACGACCTGCGCTTTCCCACCTGGTGCCGCAATATCGATCTGGCGTATGATGCCGCCATATTCGTGGCCAATTGGCCGGCGCCGCGCGCCGAACACTGGAAGGCCCTGCTGCGCGCCCGGGCCATCGAAAACCAGTCCTATGTCATCGGCGTCAATCGGGTTGGCCGGGACGGCAACGGCCTGGAATACAGCGGCGATTCGGTGGCGGTCGGACCCCAGGGCGCCGTTCTGTTCGAACAGGCCTGGCAGGAATGCAGCACCACGCTGACGCTGCAGCGCAGCGTGCTCGAGGCGTATCGGGCGGCCTTCCCCTTCTGGAAGGATGCCGACGGGGACCGATCGGCGAGCTGATTTCGTCGGGTTTGTGTTGCATTTACCGCGTTCAGGAGTATTTTACTGTATTCAAGCGGTCAGGATCGGTTCCACCGTTCCCCCAAACGATTTCCCGCTTTGCTTCCACGCCCGGAACCCGCGGCAGACCATCGCTGCTTTCCTGAAGGAGCATAGTCCGTGAATATCCTCCTGCTGTATCCTAAATTCCCCGAAACGTTCTGGTCATTCGCCTACGCACTTAAATTCATCCGCAAAAAATCCGCTTTCCCGCCCCTGGGATTGCTCACCATAGCCCCCCTGCTGCCGAGTCAATGGGCGCGGCGGCTGGTCGATCTGAATGTCGAACCGCTCACGGACAGCGATCTGCAGTGGGCCGACCTGGCATTGATCGGCGGCATGGCCGTGCAGCGCGCCTCCGCCCTGGAATTGATCGAACGCTGCAAGGCCGCCCATGTCAAGGTAGTCGCCGGCGGCCCGCTTTTCACCAGCGAACCGGAACAGTTTGCAATGGTGGACCACCTGGTGCTGGACGAGGCCGAATTGACCCTGCCGCGCTTCCTGGCCGACGTGCAGAACGGGTGCCCGCAGCCGGTTTATCGCGCAGCGGGGTTTTGCGATATCCATGAAACCCCGGCGCCCGAATGGTCGTTGATCGATTTAAGAAAATATGCCTCGATGAGCATCCAATTCTCGCGGGGTTGTCCCTTCAACTGCGACTTCTGCAATGTCACCGTGCTCTTCGGCCGTCAGCCGCGCCTGAAGACGCCACGGCAAATCACCGAGGAATTGGATCTGATCTATTCGGCCGGCTGGCGCGGCAACATCTTTTTCGTTGACGACAATTTCATCGGCAACAAAAAATACCTCAAGGAGCAGTTGCTGCCCGTGCTGATCGACTGGCGCCAGGGCAAGAAAGGCTGCGTCTTTTTTACCGAGGCCTCGATCAATCTGGCCGATGATTCCGAACTGATGGAACTCATGGTGCGCGCCGGATTCGATTCGGTTTTCATCGGCATTGAATCGCCCGATGAGGCCAGCCTCAGCGAATGCAGCAAGAACCAGAACAAGAACCGCGACCTGCTCCAGAGCGTGCGCACCATTCATCGCCGCGGTTTGCAGGTGATGGGCGGCTTCATCGTCGGCTTCGACAGCGACGGTCCATCCATATTCCAGCGCCAGATCGACTTCATCCAGCGCAGCGGGATCGTGACGGCCATGGTCGGGATGCTGCAGGCGCCTCCCGGGACCCGTCTGTTCGATCGGCTGATGCGCGAAAACCGGGTGACCGGCACGTTGTCCGGAGACAACGTGGACGGCAGCACGAACATCCTGCCGGCCATGGGCCTTGAAAAACTCGAGCAGGGATATCGTTCGATCATGCGCCACATCTACGCACCCCGGCACTACTACCGGCGCGTGAGGACCTTCCTTAAAGTGTATCAGCCCCCCGAGGTCCGCATTCCGATGGATCTGCAGCGCGTTCTGGCCCTGGTGCGCTCCAGCCTGTGGCTCGGCATCTGGGGCCGCGAACGGTTCCAGTACTGGCGCCTGCTCACCTGGACGCTGTTTCGCAAACCGCGCCTGATGCCCCTGGCGGTCACGCTGACCATCTACGGGTACCATTTCCGCAAGATCTGCCATCTCTATATCTACTGACCGGCCCGGAAACAAAAAGGACCGAATTGAAAATGCAGGCTTATCTCTACCAGCAGGCGGGACGCTTCATCGCCCAGGTGGCCGGCGGGTTCGAACCGCTGGCGACCGATGAATTGACCGCCCTGGGCATGCAGGAGGTCACCCCGGGCCTGCGGGCGATCCACTTCAATACCGACCTCTCCGGACTTTTCCGCGCGACCTACTGCGCGCGACTGGTCAGTCGCATCCTCGCGCCCCTGGTTTCGTTTACCTGCAACGACCGCACCGATCTTTACCGTCAGGGCCGATCCATCGAATGGTCGCGCTTCTTCTCGGCGCAGCAGACCTTTGCGGTGATGGCCAACGTTTCGGGCAACCCCAACATGCGCCAGTCCAATTTCGCCGCGCTGTGCCTCAAGGACGCCGTCGTGGACCATTTTCGCGACGCCACGGGTGACCGGCCCAACGTTCAGACCCTCGAACCGGACATCCTGCTGAACGTGCACATCCTCGACCGGCGCGGTACGATCAGCCTCGACGCATCGGGCGGGTCGCTGCACCGCCGCGGTTACCGCCGGCACACCGTGTCCGCCCCCATGCAGGAAACCCTGGGCGCAGCCATGGTGGCGCTCTCTCAATGGAAGGGCGATAGACCCCTTTACGATCCCATGTGCGGTTCGGGCACCCTGCTGTGCGAGGCGCTGATGGCCTATTGCCGGATCCCCGCCGGATACCTGCGGAGCCGGTATGGATTTCGTCATCTGCCCGATTTCGACAGCAGACTCTGGAAGGCCGTCAAAAAGACGGCCGACGGGGCTATGCGCCCCTTGCCGGAGGGCTTGATCGGCGGCAGCGACATTTCCGCCGAGGCGGTTAAGGCCGCGCGCGCCAATTGCCGCATGCTGCCCTTCGGCGAGCGGGTGCGCATCGGCCACAAAGATTTCAAACATATCGAAACGCTTGCCGACCGCGTGATCCTGTGCAATCCGCCCTACGGCATCCGCCTGGAATCCGAAAGCGATCTTCCCGCGCTCTACAAATCATTCGGCGATTTCCTGAAACAGCGTTGCCCCGGCAGCGATGCCTACCTCTATTTTGGCAACCGTGAGATGCTAAAATCGATCGGCCTGCGGCCGGCCTGGAAGAAGCCCATGAAAAATGCCGAGTTGGACGGTCGGGTGGCGAAATTCAGCATGTGGGCGCAAGCCGCTGCCCCAGGAAGATTTCGATTATTTATGCCGGATTGAGTCCTGTGCACAGGGGACTCATTGAATGTCCCGCCTCCTCCCTGAAACTTTTCGCTTGACTTCAAGATCATCTTTATTATCCTAAACATCACAATCAAGAAATGAACACCGTTCAGGACCGATCTACTTTCTACTTTCTCCTATCATTGTGCCCGAAACCGGCCGGCACGGCACCTCCTCATGGAAGCTTGATCCGTAATCTCGATGAATTCTGCCGAGATGCTTTGCAGAAGAGAAGCATATCGCGAGGAGATCCATCATGGTTCGTATCCATTCGAGAACCGTTTATCATGCACCCATAAAGGTCGCGCAGACCCCTGACGGCGCCTATGCCCCTTCGCGCGTGCACGACATCAGTCCAGGCGGCCTGTGCTGGGAAACCGACGATGCAGCGCCGGGGCAGCGTCCAACCGACGATGCAGCGCCGGGGCAGCGTCCAACCGGCTGCAGCGGCGGAGCGGAGAGCCCGGTATTCATCCTGACCACCCGCTATCAGCCGGGGTCCTTCGGTTTGAACGCCTACCGCTCCTATGTGGCCGTGGTCAAATGGTCCAAACCGGCGGAAAAAGGCCCTCGCGGGCGGTTCCGGGCCGGAGCGCAAATCGTTTCCAGGAGCCATGGGGTGTTCGAGGACCTTCACAAGACGTGCGATCTGTGTGGCGCCTTGCATCCTCGAACACATCTCGCTCAGTCGGCGGGGGCCTTTCTGGTGTGCAGGGCCTGTGCAAAGCACCTCGAGGGACTCAGCGGCGATGTGCTTGCAAGTATTCAGCGCTTTGCATCGGATCATCACCTTTCCCGCGGGAATGCGCCCTGACGATAAGGGGGGAACATGTACGCTGCGGCCATCGCATCGACAGGATCCTTTTTGCCTGCCCGGATCGTGCACAACGAAGATTTCGAGGACTACAACGGCCAGGCCCGAAAACTGATCAGCCAGAAAACCGGCGTTTTTGCGCGTCGCAGGGCCGCCGAAGACGCGTGCACATCCGACCTGGGCCTGGAAGCCGCCGGGAACTGTCTTTCGCGTATCGATTTCGACCCCCGTGAGGTCGAAGGCATTATCGTATCCACTTCTTCTCCGGACCGCATGCAGCCGGCCACCGCGACCCGCATCCAGCACGCGCTCGGGGCACACAATGCCTTTGCTTTCGACATCAATTCGGTCTGCTCCGGAAGTGTTTTCGGCATCGCCCTGGCCGATGCGCTGATCCGCTCCGGACAGTACCGCAACGTCCTCTTCATCGCATCCGAGCTTTATTCCAGGATTCTGAACCGCAATGACTTCTCGACCTTTCCCTACTTCGGCGACGGCGCGGGGGCGCTGCTCTTTCAGGCCTCCGAAGCGTCGGCGGGCGTGATCCATTCGATTCTGCGCACCGAGGGCGCCGGCGCCGACACCATCTGCGTTCCAGGCGGCGGAACCATGCTGCCCTTCGACCGGATGAAGGATCCCAAAAGCGCCTATTTCAGGATGAAGGGCAAGGAAGTCTTCCAGTTTGCGGTCACCAAAGGAGCCCAGGTAATTCAGGAACTGCTGCTCGCAACGAAGCTGACGGCCGGTGAAGTGAAATGTTTCATCTGTCATCAGGCCAATGTCAATATCGTCCTCAAGATCGCCGCAGCGTTGGATATCGCTCCGGAAAAGTTCTACATCAATCTTTTCCGCTACGGAAACACCGCGAGTGCTTCGGTGCCCATTGCTCTGGACGAAAGTATTACCAGAGGCATCCTCCGGAAAGGCGATCTGGCCGTGACGGCGGCTTTCGGCGGGGGGCTCTCCTGGGGCGCCAACGTGATACGCATTTGAGAACGGCCGGTTAAAGCGCAAACGCTTCGCCTGGACGCCCGACTGTTTACGAAGTCACCGCACCTTAAAGGAGAAATGAATGAATACGACTTTCCAACAAATCGAATCGGGCATCCGGGACATCTTTCCCGATTCGCTGGATCTCGAACTCAAACCCGATACAGTGCTGGGGGACCTGCCGGACTGGGACTCTCTGGCGGCGGTCAATCTGCAGGCTTTCCTGGATCAGAATTTCGCTCTCAGCGTGCCCGGCGACCTTCTGCACGAAGAACTGACCCTCCAGGAGTTGATCGACTTCATCAAAAATCCCGGCAAAATGCAGATGACCGGCTAAGCCGGGGAAAGCGCCATGGACATGAACACGCTGTTCGACCCATTCGACATTCTGGGCTCTTTTGCCAAGGTGCACGCCGCCTGGGCCCCGCATTCAACCGAATACCGGCAGCGGCTCGACAGGCTCGGGGAATCCCTGGCCCGGATCAACCGCACCGTCCAGGAGCAGATCAACCATCTTCTCGAGCCCCAGCCGGACGCCGGTCCCCGGGAACAGAGCGCATTCGTCCTGGAATGCAGTAAAACCGCTTCCAACGCCATGCGGGGATACCACCAGGCCTTCGGGCACTGGATGATGGAGATGATCGAAAATACTCCCGAATTGCCCCTGGAAACCCGCCAGCGTTCCGTCTTCTGGACCGAACAGCTTTTGAAGATGCTGGCGCCTTCGAATTTCTTCTGGACCAACCCAAACGCGGTGAAACGCTGTCTGGACAGCGGCGGCGAGAGTCTGAAAACAGGATTCGACAACTGGTTGGAGGATTTAATCCGGGGGGATAGCCTGATCAAGCTCGCCGACGAACACGCCTTCAAAGTGGGCGAAAACCTCGCCGCCACACCCGGCCAGGTGGTTTACCGCAACCCACTGTTCGAACTGATCCAGTATGCCCCGGCGACCGAACGCACCTGGCGCGTTCCCATTGTGATGATCCAGCCCTGGATCAACAAGTTTTACATTTTCGATCTTTCGACGGACAACAGCTTTGTCCGCTACCTGATCGGGCAGGGTTTCACCGTCTTTATCATGAGCTGGAAAAACCCGACGCCGGTCATGCGCCACATCTCGTTTGCCGATTACATGCTCAAGGGCGCTTACAAGGCCGTTGCGGTCGCCGCGAGGATCTGCGGCGTCCAGCGGGTGCACGCCGCCGGCTACTGCATCGGCGGAACCGTCCTCGCCGCCCTGATGGCCTGGCTGAACCGTGGGCCTGCCGGGGAAATCCCCGTGGTCGACTGGACCCTCTTTGCAACACTGGTGGACTACTCCCTTCCGGGAAATCTGGCCATGCTCATTTCAGAGTCCTCGATCCAGGCCATTGAGCTGCTGATGGAAAAAAGCGGCTATCTGGACGCCATGTACCTGGGCATGGCCTTCCGCCTGCTCAATTCCGAAGGTCTTATCTGGCGCTGCCTGGTCAACAACTACCTGTACGGCGGAAAACCGCCCAAGTCGGATATGCTTTTCTGGAACAGCGACAGCACGCGTCTGCCCGAAGCGATGTGCTCCTTTTACCTGCGCGAATTTTATTTCAAAAACCACTTGTCCCGGAAGGATGCGCTCGTTCTGGAGGGCCGCCCCATCGATCTGTCCCGCATCCGGCAGCCACTGTACGCGGTAGGTGCCGAGCAGGACCACATCTGCCCCTGGGAGGGAACGTTTCAAACCGGTCGCCACGTCGGCGGCCCGGTAAGGTACGTTCTGTCCGCCGAAGGGCACATCACCGGAATCGTCAATCCGCCGTCGCCCAAATCCCGCAAAAAATACCGCACCGGCACCCTCGACAGCAGGGAGACCGCTCCGGACCAGTGGCTGGATGCCCAAACGGTTCAAAGGGGCTCCTGGTGGCCCGATTGGGTCGAATGGCTGGCGGAAAGAAGCGACCGGCTGGGTCCTCCGCCCGAAATGGGCGCCGGCCTTTATCCGCCGCTCGGCCCGGCGCCCGGCACCTATGTGTTCGAGCGCTGACAGCGGCCGCGCCGGGCGGTAAACGGGGAGCAGCCAATGGAGATTCGCGATAAGAGAGTGATCGTCACGGGCGGAGGGGCCGGCATGGGCCTGCGCTTCGCCCTTGACCTGCAACAGCGCGGCGCCCGGGTGTTTGCGCTGGATGTCGTCGAGGCGCCGCTGCAAAAGCTTCATCAGGAACACGGGATTGAGGGCGCCGTCGTGGATGTCTCCCGCGAGGAGGCCGTGGAGGGTTTTTTTCGCGCGTTCGCCGCTTCGCATGGGGCGCCGCACGTCCTGATCAATAACGCCGGCATAACCGCCGACGCCCTTCTGGTCCGCAAGGGCAGGCAGTCCGTGCGCACCTTCCCGTCCAGCAGCTGGCACAGGGTGCTCGATGTGAACCTCACCGGCGTCTTTCTGTGCGGCCGGGCGGCCGCAGCGGCCATGGTCGGCCAGGGCGTCAGGGGCGTGCTGATCAACATCTCTTCGATCAGCCGGGCCGGCAATTACGGTCAAACCAACTACTCCGCCACCAAGGCGGGGGTGGCGGCAATGAGCGTGACCTGGGCCAGAGAACTGGCTCCCTATGGCATTCGATCGGCTGCCATCGCTCCCGGTTATATCAACACCGAAATGATCGCCAAATTGAATGCCGCCGTGCTGGAAAAGATAACCGCCCAGATTCCTCTCGGGCGACTGGGTGAAATGGAAGAGATCTCCCGGGCGGTTCAGTTCATTATCGAATGCGATTTTTACAACGGACGGGTCCTGGAAGTCGACGGCGGCCACCGCATTTAACCCGACGGCCTGGCGGCGCCGGCAACCGCGCCGTCTGCAATCCGCCCGGCTCCGCCTGGAGGCCTCCGGCTTGGTTCATCGTCACGGAAGGGTCATCACCAGCCTGAATCCGAGCCCGGGTCCGAACAGGTCGCTCTTGAAGCTGAAGCGCCGCGCGCAGCGGGCACTCCAGGCATCCAGGTTCCATGAACCGCCGCGGATCACCCGATCGGGCACGTCGTGGAAATGCTCATGTTCGATCACCGGGTCGTCAGGGCCGTGCCGGTGATAGGCATCTTCCGCAAAGATGTCCCGGCACCACTCCCAGACATTTCCGCTCATGTCGAACAGCCCCAGTCCGTTGGGTGCCTTGCGCCCCACCGGCTGAGTCTGGCCCCGGCTGTTGTTGCCGATCCAGGCGACCGAGTCGGCCGCATCGCCGCCGGCATAGCGTTCTTCCCTGCCGCCGCTGCGCGCCGCATACTCCCACTGCGCCTCTGTGGGCAGCTGGAACCGGAAACGGCCTTGGTGGGCCGCACTCAACGCACGCGCGAAGGCGACCGCATCGTCCCAGTTGACCTGTTCAACAGGATGTTCCGCACCCTGGAACCTGGAAGGGTTTTCCGGCATCAGACGCAGCCATTGCGCCTGGGTCAGCAGGTGGCGGGCGATGTAAAAATCGTTCAGGCTGACGCCGTGCACCGGTTTTTCGTTTTCGATGCCCTCGTCGAAGGTGTCGCCCATTTGAAAATACCCCCCCGCGACCCGTACCAGCTGGATGCCGCAGATCGAATCTGTGATCGAATCCGCCGTCGGACTCCCGTTCCGATCCGGCGCGCTTGCCGGGCAGTACGGGCACCGCGTTTTGCCGGTCGGGAAGCGCTTCTGACACTGCGGGCAGATCAACAGCGCCTCGCACTCCGGGCAGCGCTTCCAGTTCTCCTTGACCGGAAAACCGCAGCCGTGGCAGGTGAGGGCCTGCAAACGGGTCTCACAGGCCGGACAGATTTTCCAGCTGGGTTTTACGGGCTCGCCGCAAGCCGGACACTGCTGGGACATGGGGGCGTCGGACATACATCAACCATCGTCTTAGGTTAGGGATGATAACGGTCAGAAATAACAGTCCAAAATACGGTTTTGGCGACTGCCTGTCAATGGTTCGCACCGGCCGCCGCGGTCAGTCCACGATGAACAGCTTAGCGCCGGTTTCAGTCCAGGAGCGATGCGCTTCGGCGTTGTCCGCCACTTGATAGCTGATGCCCGGGGTGAGGGTGAATGTGCGTCCGTCCTGCAACTCTGTGTGCAGCTCGCCTTCGAGGCACAGCAGAATGTGACCTTTTGTGCACCAGTGATCGGCCCGATAGCCGGGAGAATACTCCACCATGCGCACCCGGATGCTGCCGAAATTGCGCGTCCGCCATAAGGCCGTCCCGCACTCGCCCTGATGCGCCGTGCGCTCGACGCCGGACCACTCCGTCAAGCCGAAGGAAATGTCGCTCATTTTCATTATAACCTTCTTTCTCTCAGCCGTTCAGCATGCGCCCCTTCACTTTCCACAGCCCCCGGCGGGTGTCAAATGCTTTGGTGGGCGGCGTGCCTGCTTCACCACCGGGTCCGGCACCATGCGCAACGCACCGTAATGGGCATGCAAGCTGAATCATCCGCCTGCAAAGGCCCGGCCCAGCAGCTCCACTCCATGCAGGATCTGCGTTTCGCTCAGGTGTCCGAACCCAAGGATCAGGCTCGGATATTGCGGCCTATGCTGCATGCAGCATGGGCTTGCGGGGTAGATGTTGACCCCGGCCCGCAGCGCCGCCGAAAGCAGTTCGGCTTCCGTCCGCTTCAAATCAAAACCCGCGTAAATGTGCATTCCAGCCGGCACGCCCTGTACATGAACCGCCGTTCCGAAACGGCGGTTCAGTGCGCTCAGCAGGACGGCGCGGCGCTGGGCGTAAACGCCGCGCATCTTGCGGATATGGTGCTCGAACACACCGCTTTCGATCCATTCGGCCAGCGCGAACTGTTCGAGCACCGGCACGCAGCGGTCGCTGAACCATTTCAGCTCGAGAATGCGCCCGATCAGGCGCTCGGGCACGATGCTGAAGCCCAGGCGCAGCCCTGGAAACATGGTCTTGGAAAATGACCCCATATAGACCACGCGCTGTGTCCTGTCGAGAGCCGCAAGGGCGATCGGCGGCAGCCGATCGAACCGGAATTCGCTGTCATAATCGTCCTCGATCACCAGGGCATCGCGCGCTTCGGCCCAGGCCAGCACGCGGGCGCGCCGCGCGAGGCTCATGGCCCAGCCCGTGGGGTATTGGTGTGACGGAATCACATGCAGCGCCGTACAGTCGGCGTCCGCGGGCAAAAGATCGACCATCAGCCCCTGTTCGTCCACCGGAATGGCGCGGGATTGAACGTGGTGGAGTTGCAGCAGCCTGCGGACCGGTTCGGGGCCGGGGTCCTCGACCGCCACGCTGCGGAGCGGGGCCAGCGCCCGCAACACCAGATCAAGCGCCTGGGCGGCGCCGACCGTAATGACCACCCGCTCGGGTATCACCGGCAAGCCGCGTGTACGGCCGGCGTATTCGGCAATCACGCGCCGCAGGCCCGGCAGACCTTCTACCGGGCCGTAGCCCAGCTGGTCGGTGCGGACATTGCGCACCGCCCGCGCCAGAGCGGCTTTCCAGGCGCGGCGCGGGAAAATGTCGAGCGCCGGCAGCCCCGGCCGGAAATTGACGGTCACCGCCTTGTCCGGCAGCGGGTCGGTGCGGCGCGGCGGGTCTTTGACCCGCTGCATCGCCGGCTGCAACAGGGTCAGTGTTTTCGAAATGTAGGTGCCGCTGCCCGTGCGCGTTTCAACATAGCCGTCCGCCTCCAGCCATTCGTAGGCTTCCACCACCACCATGCGCGACACCTGCAGCCGTCGGGCCAGTTCACGAGTGGGCGGAAGACGCGTCCCCGGCCCGAGGCGCTGGTTGAAAATCGCATCGCGAATGCCGTGGGCGATCTGCAGCGGCAGGGGAATGCGCAGGGAGCGGTCGAGCATCAGCTGCAATTCCATAATTGGTCTACTTTCCAAATATTGAATTGGATCTGGTCCAGACCAATCTAAGCTGTATAATCTGTCCGAACAAGTTAAATATCCATAAACCGAGCCATCCTTCGAAGGAATGCGACCATGTCCTTTCAACCCAAGACGACCATCGAACCGTTTCGCATTAAAAGCGTCGAACCCCTGGGCATCACCACACCCGCGCAGCGTCGCGAAGCCCTTGAACGCGCCGGTGGCAACACCTTTTTGCTGAAAGCCGAAGAAATTCTGATCGACCTGCTGACCGACTCCGGCACGGGCGCCATGAGCGCCGCTCAGTGGGGCGCCATGCTGCTGGGGGACGAATCGTACGCCGGCAGCCGCTCATTTTACAAATTCGAAGCCCAGATTCAAAAGATCACCGGCTTTCGCTTCGTGCTGCCGACCCACCAGGGCCGTGCGGCCGAAAACATTCTGTTCAGCTCCATCCTCAAGCCCGGACACATCGTCCCCAGCAATACCCATTTCGACACCACCCGCGCGAACATCGAACTTCAGGGCGTCGAGACCTGCGATCTGCTGGTGCCCGAGGGCAGGCACCCCATGCGCGAGCACCCTTTCAAAGGCAATCTGGATGTGGCCCAGCTTGAAAACCTGATCGAGACCGCCGGTGTGGCGCGCATTCCGGTGGTGATGATAACGATCACCAACAATGCCGGAGGTGGACAGCCCGTTTCCATGGCCAATCTGCGCGACGTCAGCCGGATCTGCCGCCGCCACGCCATCCCCTTTTTCATCGATGCCTGCCGCTTTGCCGAAAACGCCATGTTCATCAAGCTGCGCGAGCCGGGCTACGCCGACAAGACCCCCTTGCAGATCGCCCGGCAGATGTTCTCGTATGCCGACGGCTGCACCATGAGCGCCAAAAAAGACGGCCTGTCGAATATCGGTGGGTTTCTGGCGCTGAACGATGCGCAGTGGGCCGAACGCTGCCGCAACCGCATGATCCCAATCGAGGGGTTTCCCACCTACGGCGGGCTGGCCGGTTATGATATGGAAGCGCTGGCCGTGGGGCTAGAAGAAGTGCTGGACGAAAGCTACCTGCGCTACCGCCTCGACAGCATCGCCTACCTGGGGGCGAAGATCCTCGAAGCCGGTGTACCGATCATCCGCCCCACCGGCGGCCACGCCGTGTTTATCGATGCCGGTGCGCTGCTGGACCATATTCCCTGGCACCAGTTTCCCGGAACCGCGCTGGCCGCTTACCTCTATCAGATCTCAGGCATCCGGGCCGGTGAAATCGGCAGCCTGCTCTTTGCGCGCAAAAACGCCGACGGCAGCGAAACGCCGGCGCCTCACGAGTTGCTGCGGCTGGCCGTGCCCCGGCGCATGTACACCCGCTCGCATCTGGACTACGTGGCCGAAGCCGTGGCCTATGCGGCGGCCCACAAGAATGAGATCCGCGGGGTGCGTTTCACCTATGAGGCGCCCGTGCTGCGCCATTTCACGGCACGTTTCGAGTGGGCCTGAGAAGAATACGCCGGTTCGACCTATCCCGGCGCATCGATTTCGATCAGCCGCGCTTCTATCCTTCCGTGCTGAATGACGATCCGGGCCATGCTGACGGGCAGCTTGAGCCTGCGCGGTCCCGCGCTTCCCGGATTGAGCAGCAGGATGCCGTTTTCCTTGCGCAGCGCGGGCCGATGCGAATGGCCGCTGATCACCACGCTGACCCCCGCGGCGGCCGGGTCGATGTCGAGCGCGCCGACATCGTGAATCGCGTAGAACAAGGTCTGGCCGAATTCGATCAGATCGGTCTGCGGCAGCGACAACGCCCACAGCCCCGTATCGACATTGCCGCGGACCGCCCTGACCGGGGCAACGGCCTGCAGCGCATCGATAATGTGCCTGCCGCCGATATCTCCGGCGTGGATGATCAGATCCGAACCTTTCAATTTCTCGAGCGCTTCGGGCCGCAGCAGACCGTGGGTATCTGAAATAACGCCGACTATTCCGTCCATCATGCTTCCATCAGGTAGTTAAAAGTCGATGACCGTTCCCGTTTTGAGCGCCCTCAGGCGCTCTCCCATCACGCCCTTGAGCAATTCGAAGGCCTTGGGTCCCGTGCAGTGCCCCGTCCAGACCGCTTCCGCTGGCCACTCCATCACCCTTTGTCCCACGGATTCGATGTCGACGGCACGGTCCGCCATGGTGTTGAAGGGCGGTACGCTGACCATGTGAAAGCCGCCGACGAGCGCCTTGATGGGGATGCCGGGAAGCGACCGGGTGACCGTTTCGATGATGTTGAGCACGCCGTTATGCGAGCAGCCCGTGAAAATGACCAACCGGCCGTTCTCCCGGATGGCCATAACGACCTCGTGCCGGAATTCGTCGGGCCGGTATCCGGCGTCGGACTTCAAGCACAACGCCCGGTTGCCGCCGGGCCGCGGGTGGGAACCGCTTATATCCGGAAAAAGAAAAACATCCGGCAGGATTTCAACCGCCCTGCAAACCGTGGTGAAGCGCTGGCGGTATTCGTCCAACAAGGTCGGTTCGATTCCGATGTAGCGCTTTATCAGCCAAAATCGCCTGAACCAGCATTCCCCTGCGGGCGGCTGCCCCATATGGACGCTGGCGCGGGCGTTCAATTCGAAAAAACGCCGCAGGCCGCCGCCGTGGTCGTAATGATGATGCGACAAGACCGCCGCATCGACCGCAGCAAGGTCCACCGACAGGCGCGTGGCATTGCGGGCGAAGGCGCCCGAAGCGCCCGTGTCCAGAAGGATCCGGCGACCGTTGAAATGGATGTGCAACGACAGCCCCCACTCCGCCGTCAAACCGGGATCCGTGTCGCTGGGACGGTTCTCAATCAAGGTGATGATTCGCACGATCCCCCTTCGCAGGGAAGTTAGACCAGCCTGGAAACAATCAACGCCGCAACGACGACGACAAGCATAAACCGAACGCCGCGAGCGCAGCACCCGCGGCGGACAAGGAAAGGTATCAGTTCCAGGATCGGCATACAAGCAACGATCGAGGCCCGCCACAAGCAGCGCCGGACCGAACGAATGCCCGGCGAAATATGCTCCCGGTCCCTAACGGCTGAGCCGATCAGATCGACCAGTTGTTCAGATTTCCGAGGTCTTCGGCCATAACGGGCCGCACTCCAAAAGCGAGGCGGGCGATGTTCCTTCCACAGCGGCTCAATCGAATTCAACGCGCCGCAGGCATTTGGAGCGCCGGTCTCCGGTATCAATATGCTATCGACGCCACAGTATGGGGGTCGCGCCGGGCCTGGGCGGCATCGGCCGTTCCGCCGACGGCTGCAATTTCCATGGTGTTGTCCTGGACGCGCGCCTCGTAGCGCACCGATTCGTAGCGGCCGCCCACATTCCGCTCAACCCTGAATTCCAGCCGCTCGCCCACCAGCATGGCATCTTCCAGCGGCATCGATCCGCTGCTGTCGGAAAAAGTTCCCGCCACTTCCTGAAAGGTTTGCTCCAGTTCCAGGCGATAGGCCTCTTTGCCCTGCGGGCCGCTGGTCGTCCATTCCCAGGTGCCGCTCACGTTGGCCGGCACAACCCAGCTGAAGACCTGGTCGCCCTCGACCATTTCAAATTGATCGGGCTCCCAGTCGCCCATGTCGAAGGAATGGGAGACAATGCGGGTGCCGGGTTTCAGCTCGCGCAACAACTTGGGCCGCAATTCCAGGTTGATCCAGGGCAGCAGGTAGAGGGTGACCACGCTGGCCTGACTCAGGTCGGTTTCGAAAAGGTTGCGCTGAAAAAACCGCACCCGATCGGTCACATTGGCGATCTCGGCGTTGGCCATGCTCTCCTTGATGCGCTCGGGGTCGATATCGATGCCCACCCCGAGGGCTCCCCTTTCCAGAGCGGCCGTGATGACGATGCGGCCGTCGCCGCTGCCAAGATCGTAGAGCAGGTCTTTTTCATCGACTTCGGCCATCTCCAGCATCTTTCTGACGACCGCCATGGGGGTCGGCACATAGTGCACGTCCGGCCGGACGGCCGCGACGGCCTCCAAGGTGAACGGATGAACCGGCGCACTCCCGGCTTCCGGTTGTGCGGCTGCCCCGTCGGCGGGAAAGCCTATAAAAAGGAGGGTGAACATGCATTTTAGGAGGATATGCTTCATGGTAAATGTCTCCTTGTACGGGATTCATCCCGCCATTTTTTTGCGACTGCCCGGCAGCAGCCATACGAAAATGCCCGCCAACAGAACCCCCAACCCCACGAGCGCCCCTTTACCGGTGTGAACCAGGCTCGAATGCAGCATATAGATGCAGACCCCGCAGAAAAACAGAGGGGTGAGCGGATAAAGCGGCACGGAGAAGGGACGGTGGACCTGGGGGTTCTTCCAGCGCAGAATGAAAATGGAACACGTGACCAGCAGAAGGAACAGCCAGAAGACCGGCGCGGTATATTCCACCATCAGGACAAAACCGCTGCGGGCGCGGGTGCCGGCAAGGACCAGGACGATGGCCAGCGCCCCTTGGAAGAGCATTGCGTTAACGGGAGTATTTCTGCCTTTCTGCCACGATCCCAGAAACCGGAAGGCCGCAACGTCCCGCCCCAGTGCAAAACCGGTGCGCGCCCCGGTGATGATCATGCCGTTCATTGTGCTGAGGGCGACCAGAAAGACCAGAAGGCTGATGAAGCGGGCGCCGTTCTCCCCTACGATGCGGCGCATCAGATCGGCGGCCACCGCCTCCGAGCCGGCCATGCCCGGCAGACCGAGGCCTTTCACGAAGGCCAGGTTGATGAGAATGTAAATACAGGTGATCACCCCGATGCTGTAGAGCAGCACACGGGCCATGTTGCGGCGCGCATGGCGGACCTCGCCCGAAAGGTAGGCGGCCTCGTTCCAGCCGCCGTAGGTGAGCAGCACGAAAATCATGGCCCGGCCCAGCGCCTGCTGTTCGGTAGCGGGATGGTTCAGATCGGATGCAGCGGAATCGGTAGCGAGACCCAGAATGGTAATGAACAGAAGCCCCAGCAGAATCGAGGCCAGCAGAACCCGCTGCGTCAGCCGCCCCTGTTCGATCCCGGCGGCATTGACCGCGGTCAGCCCGACGATGGCCGCTGCCGCATAATAGGAGGCGGAATGGCGGCCGAGCGGCAACAGTTCCGAAGCGTAGTCACCGATCAGAAACGCGATCATGGCGATGGAGCCTGTCTGGATGACCGTTATGCGCGCCCAGGCCAACAGAAAAGCCGGAGCGCGGCCAAGGGCCTTTCCAAGATACCGGTAATCGCCGCCCGCATGCGGATAGGTAGAACTCAGCTCGGCGTAGCAGAGTGCCCCCGCAAGCGAAATCGCGCCTCCCGCCAGCCAGAGAAAAAACAGCATCCAGCCCCCGCTCGCGCTTGCGGCCACAAGAGCGGGTGTCTTGAAAATGCCCACACCGATCACCACGCCTACGATGATGGCCACGGCGTCCATCACCGACAGTGTTTCCCGTGGATTGGCTCTCTCGGCCAGGCCTTCCTTGTTTCCATCTGTCATCCGCCGGTCTCCAGGGCAGGATACGATCCACTACAAAGACCTTGGCAACTTATCTGTTTTTAGAAATGGGGACCATTCGGTATAATGACCTCTAAAACTGAGCAAAGGCAGACCGTGGTGGGATCGCGACGTTCATAACGAGGGGCAACAGGCCGGAGACTGAAATGTTTTCGCTGCGGTCTTTGAAAACGCGGCCCGCCGCGTTGCCATCTACGGCTGCACCTCCCAGAGGCCCGGGTATCGGTGAATGAAGCCTGTGGGACCGACTTCGAGCAACGCTGTATAGTCGAAACGCGGTGCCGCATACCAGTACGCACTGCGGGTGCGCCGCTCGTAATGCTGATGCAGCACATCGAATGTGCCGACGAACGCGTCCAGCCATGCGACCGGCACGGCAGCGGCCTGACCGATCTGAAGCGCGACACGCCGCAGCTGGATCAGGTTCGTGGCCGGTGTGAAGCCCAGATCCAGGTCGAGGATGCCGGCATCAATGTGGGTTGCGATCTCACCGTCGAGCAGCCACACCCCCCGGTCGGTCCGCTCGATGCGCCAGTCTATCGAATGTGTGCCGACCCAGCCCTGTACGATGCCCCGAGTCGTTTGCCATCGGCCGTCACACGCGACCTGATAGGCAAGGCACGCCGGTATCCCCTCGTGCAGGAAGGCGGCCGTGCCGTTCAGGCGCCACCCGCTGTCCGCCGGCTCGAGCCTGCAGGCATCGTGTCCCGGCGCATCCAACCGGTTCCACAGGATCGTGTCGATCATCCCTGCTCCTTTATGCCCGGCCGATCCGCTCCATTTCGCGGACTCCCGAAACGGCTCCCGAAACGCTCCCTCGGAAAAAAAAATAAGGGCGTCACGATTCCCGATCCTGCTGGCACTTGTGACACCATCAGTCGGGAGCAGCGCTGCGCAGTGCATTGGCTCTGCGCAGCGCCCGGGCGCGGGCCTTGGCGGCTTCGATCTCACGGTTTCGGGGGGAAGCCGTGGTCACGAGCGCGTGGAGCAGAGCGGCGGAGGCGGCGGCGACCTGATCGACCGCACGTTCGAACGCCGCTTCGTTCGCGGCCGACGGGTTGCTGAACCCGCTGATTTTTCTCACGTACTGCAGCGCCGCCGAGCGGATCTCGCTGTCGGTCGCCGGCGGTTCGAAGTTATGCAGCGGTCTGATGTTCCTGCACATGGGGGTTGGTCTTCCTTTCCCTTCCTGTATTGCATGGCAGCCGTGGCTTGTTCTGAAGGCGTATGCGTAAATGCCGTCTCGGCGCGGCGGCAGCATCGCACAGACCGGTCCGCAGTTTGCGGGTACAGGTTTTCGAGTGAGGGCCGCCGGCCGCTGGGGAGCACACGCGTTATAAAAACCTAACCTCCGCACCGTCCGTGTCAACAAAGCCAGACCGCCCGTATCGATGGAAGATGCGGATTCAGGGATTTAAGACCGGGGGCGGGTCTGCACCCCGGCCCCCTTGCTACGGTGTGAATTTTCAGAGAGGGGGGGGAATGGCATGCGATGAGGGCCGCTGGGGCGGCACAACATTCAGGACCGGGTGGATTTCAGATCGGATGGATGCGCAACATCGCCGATCAGCTGACCCTCACCCCGCGCCCTCTGAGGTATGCCTTCAGATCAGGGATGGCAATGATCTGGAAATGAAACACCGAGGCCGCCAGCAGGATGGTCGCTCCGGCCTGGGCTGCTTCGTAAAAGTGCTCCAGGGTGCCGGCGCCGCCCGAGGCGACGACATCCGCACGGGTGGCCGACCGGGTCTTGCGGATCAGCGGCAGATCGTACCCGGTTCGGACGCCGTCGGTGGTTTTGCTGGTGGGCAACACGGCTCCCACGCCATAACCGTCGATGCGCTTGATCCACTCCACGGCATCGGCGCCGGTGGCGGTGCGGCCGCCGTCGATGAACACCTCGTAGCCCGACGGCAGGGCCGNNTGGCGGTGCGGCCGCCGTCGATGAAGACTTCATATCCCGAGGGCAGGGACGCGTTGACGGCGGCATCCACGGCCACTGTCACGCGTTCCGGTCCGAAGGTTTTGACCATCTCGCCGATCACGGCGGGATTGCGAAAGGCCGCGCTGCTCACCGACACTTTGTCGGCGCCGGCTGAAAGGACCGCGTCCGCCGCGGCCACGTCCTTGATGCCGCCGCCCACGGTAA
>DDYQ01000121.1 GCA_002348005.1 Desulfobacteraceae bacterium UBA2230
GTGCGGTAACGGCGGGAGGCCTGAGGATGAACCGCCGGCGGCAAATAGATGCGTCTGACACTATCGGGGTTTTCCCGGAAAACCGCGGCTTCCGGAATACAGGGGGGCCATGCGGGAAGGGGGCACGCCCAAAAAGCATCCGGCGGCAATGGCATAATTGATCATCGTGGTGCGCAGGAGACCCATGCTGCGCCAGCGCCGGCCCGATGTAACGGCATATCCGGGTGCAAGGGCCAGGCGCCCCGTTTTCAACACCCGGCGCACCAGCAAAAGGTCCTCGGCGATGGGGACGTCGGGAAATCCGCCCAGGCGCCGAAACACTTGGTTGCGCAGAAACAGGGCCTGATCACCGTACGGCAGCCTCAAAACGGATGCGCGCAGGCCGACCATGCGCTCGACAAGACGCATGCCGCGATGATCGTAGTCGGTCCTGAAGCGGAAAGCCCCCAGGGTCACCCCTGCATCGATCAAAGCTTCGAAGATCTGGGCGTCGAAATCCTGTGGCAGGTGCGTGTCGGCATGCAGAAAGAGCAATACCCCGCCGCGAGCCAGCGCAGCCCCGGCATTCTGCTGCCCGGCCCGGCCGGGAGATGTCACCGTCACCCGCGCACCGGCGCTTCGCGCCAGCGCGGCCGTGCCGTCGCGGCTGCCGCCATCCGCCACGATCACCTCCATGTCGGCACGCCGGGAGTCGAACCGGGCCAGAGTAGGCCCGATGGCGTCGCTTTCGTTAAGGGTCGGAATCACGACACTGAGATAGGGATCCATCCGCCATTCGGCAGGCAGTCGGGACAAGTCCTCGGGACGGTCCACATCGCCCAGCGGCTTCAGCAGCGAAATGGAGAGCGCGTTGCGCCGGGCGGCGTCCAGGGTGAGGGCCAGCACCTGCGCCGACCCCCAGGGCATATCGTCAAAAATGGGCACCGGACGACGCACGCCCACCAGATAGTAGCCGCCGTCCAGGCTTGGCCCCAGCACCACATCGTGTTCGGCAAGGGCCGCGAATGCCTGGCTCAGAATCCGGGGGCTCAGATCCGGAATATCAGTGCCCGCCAGAACGACCTGCCGGGCACCCTGACGCAAGGCCTGTGCAAGGGCGCACTGCATGCGCCGGCCCAGCTCGCCGGGCTCCTGAGGGTGAATATCCACCGTCCGGCCGGCCAGCCAGCGACGCATGCGGGCCGGTGAAGCGTCGCTGTAGCTGAATCGAACCGGCGCAAGGCGCGTAGCGATGAACGTGTCAAGCGCCCTCTCGCTCAAGCGGCGGTGCAGATCGGCAGCCCCGAGGGGTCCAAGCCGGGTGATCAGGCGTGTTTTGGCACGCCCGACAACCGGATAGCGGCCAAAGAGTATCAGACGGCGTTCGGCCTTGATCATCGGCGAGCGTTCCTGTTGACGGATGCGTTGAAGCTACCATAATCGTGGGGCGCTGTACACCTCCCCCCGGCGCAACTGACCGCAATGGCGCATTGATTCAGCGTTTCCGGTCCGGTGCCGAAACCGGTGGCGCGGATCATTTCAGCCGCGTTCGGGGAGAGGCCGGAACCGGCGTTCGCAAGCAGGATCGAACACGCTCCTCTGCCGACAGGTCCGGATGCCGGCGGTCGAGTTATTGCCGGGCATAATTCAATTTGACTTTTTGCCGCCGGTGAAGAAAATTTCGGGTGCAGCCGCGGGCTGAGAAAACGGCGGCAGGCGGGTGTCTCCCCCGGGGAGAGAAACATGGACCAGTATGACAGTTACCAGAATCTAAAAATCAATGAGCGCCAGGGAATCGACTATCGCATCCGCTGGCGGCTGGGCGACTCCGGCATCGCCGTGCTCAGCATCCACGGCGGGGGTATCGAGCCGGGGACGACCCGCATCGCCAATGTCATCGCCGGACCGGAGCATACGTTTTACGCGTTCGAGGGGATTAAAAAAAGCGGCAATTTCATGCTGCACATCACCAGCACCCGTTTTGACGAACCAACGGCCATGGAGATCGTTTGCGCGTCCGACATCATCATCTCCATCCATGGATGTGCGGATGCGGAACCGCTGGTTCATCTCGGCGGACTGGACTTGGAATTGCGGGATCGGATCGCTGAATCCCTGCGGGAGTGCGGCTTTCGGAGTCTGGCCGGGGCGGACTCGCCCTTCGGCGGCATCGATCAGGAGAACGTCTGCAACTTATGCGGCAGGGGCATGGGGGTGCAGCTGGAAATCAGCCGCGGACTGCGCACCATGATGTTCCGCGACCTCACAGCGGAAGGCCGCTGCTTTCCCACCGAAGTATTGTTTCGTTTCGCCCGGGCGGTCAGGGAAGCGATTTCACCTTTTGCGATTGGCGCCTGACGCCTTCCGCACCGCACGCCCCCCACAACCGGCGCAAAATTCCAACATTGGGCGAAGAATCGCCGGTTGGGCATGCCCCACGCGCAAAAACACGGCCCTGTGGCCATACGGCAACCCGTAATTATATTCAATCGTCTCCATCGCGCCTGAACCTTCAAGGCGCATTCACCGAAGGAAACGAAAGCGTGCAAACAGATGTCATCGAAGCCCGGGAACTGGTCAAACGCTTTGGCGAGTTTACCGCTGTCGCCGGGGTTGGTTTTAACGTGCGCAGCGGCGAATTCTTCGGGCTGCTGGGTCCCAACGGCGCGGGCAAGACCTCGGTGATCCGCATGATTTACGGCTTTTCGCCGGTGACCAGCGGCACCATGCAGGTCTTTGGAATGGATATCGAAACCGACTGGCGCGCGATACGCTCGCGATTGGGCGTTTGCCAGCAGGAAAATACTCTGGACCCTGATCTGACCGTCGAGCAGAATCTGGTTCTTTATGCCCGCTACTTCAATATCGAGCGGGCCGAGGCCCGCAGACGCGCTGATGCGCAGCTCGAATTCTTCGCCCTGAACAGCAAACGCCACGCCAAGGTCATGGAGCTCTCCGGCGGTCTCGCACGCCGCCTGCAGCTGGCGCGGGCGCTGATGGCCGAGCCGGACCTGCTCATCCTGGACGAACCCACCACCGGTCTGGACCCGCAGTCCAGACATCAGGTCTGGGACCGGCTGTTCGAGCTCAAAAAGCGCGGCCTGACCATGCTGCTGACGACCCACTACATGGATGAGGCCGAGAGTCTCTGCGACCGCCTGGTGATCATGGACCACGGTCGGATCATCGCCGAAGGCCGGCCGCACAGCCTGGTCGCCAAGCATGCGGCGGAAAGCGTCATCGAGATCGAAGGGCCCGGCGAAGCGCTTAAACGCTATGTTCAAGAACGCGAGGTCAGGCACGACGACCTCGGTGGGCGGATGCTCATCTACGCCGACGCGAACGGCGAACTGGAGAACGAAGTCCGCACACGATTCTGCGTGGAGTCCTGCCGCTTTCGCGCGGGAAACCTGGAAGACGTGTTCCTGCGCCTGACCGGAAGGGAGTTGCGCGAATGAGAAATCTCAAGCTCAGCGCCATTTCCTTCCGCTTCCGCCATGTCTGGTTCAGAAATCTGATCACGTACCGCCGTATCTGGAGGGTCAACTTCCTGGTGCCGCTGCTGGAACCCGGTTTCTACATCCTGGCATTCGGGTTGGGCTTCTCGGGGCTCATCGGCGCCGTGGAGTATGCCGGGCTGCGCCTTGAGTACACCCGCTTCATAGCCCCGGCCCTGATCGCCACGGCCTGCATGTGGAACGCGTTTTTCGAAACCACCTACACGTCGTTCGTGCGCATGTACTATCAGAAAACCTTCGACGGCATCCTGGCCACGCCGATCAGCATCGAAGAGATCATCGTCGCGGAGATCGTGTGGGCCGCGACCAAGGCCGCCGCCGCCGTGGCGGTCATGCTGGCCGTGCTCATTCCCCTGGGCTACGCCGATTTCCCCAGCGCGCTCATGTGCATTCCCATCGCCTTCCTCGGTGGGCTGGCCTTCGCCGCCATCGGCATGTTCTTTACCGGCGTCATCCCCTCGATCGACATGTTCAACCTGCCCATCTTTCTGTTCATCACGCCGATGTTCCTGTTCTCGGGCACCTTTTTCCCCGTATCGGGCATTCCGGACTGGGCCGCAATCTTCTCGCTCGTCTTCCCGCTCTACCACCTGGTGGAGCTGACGCGCTACTTCAGCATCGGTGCCATGGAGTCGAATGCACTTTTCAATATCGCATATCTTCTTCTCTTCTCCGCCGTCTTCAGCTGGCTGGCGCTTCTGGCCATGCGGCGGCGGCTGATCAAATAGTCTCCCGCCGCTTTGCGGTGCTTGACGGCCGGCGCGTTTCCGGTTAAATGATGTGGATCGCGTTCAGATGTGTGAGTTATGCCCTAGGTCCTCGACCACCCAGGCTCACCTGTGGTGGTTTTCTGTTTCGGGGGCTTCGATGGCGCGTCTGTTGATGATCGACAACTACGATTCGTTCACCTTCAACCTGGTGCAGATGTTCCGCCGCTACCCGCTGGAGGTGATCGTCGCCCGCAACGACGCCATCGACCTGAACGAAGCCGAGGCGCTGGCCCCCGACTATATCGTGATCAGCCCCGGACCGCGCGATCCGCAGCACGCCGGCGTCTCCATGCGCCTCATGGCGCAATGGCATCGAAAAATCCCCATCCTGGGTGTCTGCCTGGGCATGCAGTGCCTCAACGAAGTCTTCGGCGGCCGCACGGTCCGCTCGCCGCAGCCCCTGCACGGCAAGACCAGCGCCGTTCACCTAGCCGGCCGGGCGTTGTTCGCCGGTCTGCCGTCACCGTTCCAGGCCGCCCGCTATCACTCACTCGCGGTTGCGCCCGATAACCGGCAGGCGTGTTTGACGATCACGGCGCGCAGCGAAGACGGCATCATCATGGGGCTTTCGCACCGCACCCACCCTCTGCACGGGGTCCAGTTTCATCCGGAGAGTTTTCTCACCGAGCACGGGTTCCGGCTGATCGAAAATTTTCTTCGGCTGGGCCCTATGGAGACACGTTGTGAACCTGTTCGATCATCCTGACATCGCGGCCTTGAAGGGGGTCGTCGCCGGGGTGCATACCGAGTTCCTGGGGCCCGGCATCGACATGCCGGCATTGGCCGAACGCTTCGCGCCGACTGAGGGAACCGTGCTGCTGCTCAGCGGCGGCGATGTGGATTGCGCGCGCCATCACATCCTCGGCGTGTGGCCCTGGTTGACCTTGAGCGGCAGGCCGGGCGAGACTGTTCTGACCATCGACCGGCGGCGGGTAGCCTTTGCGGGCGACCCCCTGAGCGTTTTGCGCGCCGTTTTAACGCAGCTGCGGCTGCCCGCAGGGACCTTGACCGCTCCTTTGGCGGCCGGGCTGTTAGGCTACCTCGCGTACGATCTGAAAGACAGCCTGGAACGGCTCCCCCGCACGGCGGTGGATGAATTCGATCTGCCGTGCATGCGCTTCTACGCACCATCGGTTCTGCTGGTGCAGGAAAAGGAGGGCAGCCGGACACGCCTCTTCGCACCCCACCGCAACGGCATGCAAGCCGAGGCAAAGGCGCGCGCTGAACGCTTCCGCAGGCTGATCGCGGCGCCGGACGACACTGCGACCCGCGTGGCGCCGGACCTGGGGGCAGCGCAATCCAATTTCAGCCGTTCGGCCTACGAGCAGGCGGTGCGGCGGGTGATCGACTATATCGCCGCAGGCGATGTCTATCAGGTCAATCTCTCCCAGCGCTTCCGGGCGCCCTTCGCCGGCGACCCGTTCACGCTCTTCCGGCGCTTTTACGAATCCAACCCGGCGCCCTTTTTCGCCTTCATACAGGGCGGCGACCACCAGATCGTCTCCACCTCGCCCGAACGCTTCCTGCTGCGCAAGGATATGATGGTGGAAACGCGCCCGATCAAAGGAACCCGCCCGCGGGGCGGTACGCCGGACGAGGATGCGGCCCTGCGCGCCGAGCTTGCGGCCAGCCCCAAGGACGACGCCGAACTCTCCATGATCGTGGATCTGCTGCGCAACGATCTGGGCAAAGTGTGCGCGCCGGGCACCGTGCGGGTGGCCGAACACAAACGCATCGAGGCGTATCGGAACGTCTATCATCTCGTTTCGCGCATCACGGGCCTCCTGGAGCCCGACAAGGACGCCGTGGACCTGATTGCGGCGACCTTTCCCGGCGGCTCGATCACCGGCTGCCCGAAGGTGCGCGCTATGGAAATTATCGACGAACTGGAACCGTACCGCCGTAACGTTTACTGCGGCAGCATCGGCTACCTGAGTTTCGACGGCAACCTCGATCTCTCCATCGCGATCCGCACGGCGATCGTCGCCGGCGGCCGGATCGCCTTCTCCGTGGGCGGCGGGATCGTTCTCGACTCCGATCCCGGCCTGGAGTACGAAGAGACCTTGCACAAGGGGCAAACGTTGATGGAACGCTGCGGCGCCGGAACCGCCGGCAGCGCCTCCGGCCCGGTATGGCGCAATGGGTGCATAGTGCCGGCGCACGACGCCGCGGTACCGATAACGGACCTGGGCCTGCTGTACGGCCATGGCTTTTTCGAAACCCTGCGCGCCGACCGGGGACGCCTGCCGCTGCTGGCCGACCATGTCGCACGACTGGAATCGACCTGGTACGCCCTGCTGCCCGGCCGCCCGCCGGACCTCAGCTGGGAAAGGATCATCGGCCGCGTACTGGCGGCCAATCGGCTCGAACGAAGCGCTGCGGCCGTAAAGATTCTGATCACCCACGGCAGTCGCACGGCGCCACCCTGGGACCGCACCCTGCTGGTCACCGCCCGGCCGTACGTTCACCGCCTGACGGGTGACGGCCGAACCGGCCTGGCCCTGCGCACCTATCCCCAGCCTCGCCAGACACCCCTGGCTCAGTATAAATCCTTGAACTATCTTTACTATTATCTTGCCGGCCGCTGGGCCGCCGAGCAGGCGTGCGACGAGGCGCTGATCCTCAATCCAGACGGCAGCGTTTCGGAAACGCACTCCGCCAGCCTGATTCTGATCAACGGACAGGATGCCGTGCAGCCGGTTTCAGCGGCCGCTCTGCCGGGCGTCATGGCGCAGGCCGTGTACCGCCAGCTGGCCGCATGGGATTTCCGCATCGTGCGGCGGCCGGTGGCGCCTGCCGAGCTGATCGCGGCGCAACAACTGCTGGCGACCAATGCCTTGATGGGCGCCGTTCCGGTGATCAGTCTGGACGGTAGAGCGCGTCCCGCCGGGGGCCGCTTGTGGCGGGAGCTCAACGATGCCATCATTCCCGGCTGGTCGGAAGCCTAATCAGAGGACGGGCACTTTCCTGTTTACAAATTACCATATGGTTATTATTATGTTACCAAATGGAATAGGAGGTTGTCCATGTATGGCGCATTATCGATCGGCTTAAAGCCCCAAAATTCGACCCTGCTGATCGCCCGGATCAAAAAGGGATTGCCGTTCAAGTCCTTCGAGCAGTTGTGCCACAGCCTGGCGATACCGGAAAAAGAACTCGCCGCCGTTTTAAATATCCCTTCAAGCACCCTGGCACGGCGTAAGAAAAGCGGGCAGTTGGCTTTTGAGGAATCGGAGCGCCTGTTCCGCGTCGCCCGCCTCTACGACAAGGCGCTGGAAGTATTCGAGGCGCCCGAGATGGCACGCAAGTGGCTGAAGGATCCGGCCTGGTCGCTGGGCGATATCGCCCCCCTGCAGTATGCGGACACCGAACTGGGGTCCCAGGAGGTTGAAGCGCTGCTGGGCCGCATCGAACACGGCATATTTTCTTGACCGCACCTGAGATGGTTCAAAACCCACCCGACACCGTGACCGCCTGGCGCATCGTGGCGGCGCGCCACCTGGCCAAGGCTTTCAGCGGCGACGGCGCACGTCTTTACGGCGGCCGCTGGAACAGCAAAGGTGTGGCCGTGGTCTACACGGCGGCCAGTCTGGCGCTGGCCTCGCTGGAGATCGTGGTCAACCTTCCTTCCCCCGCTCTGCTGGACGACTTCATCCGCATCCCCCTCCATTTCGAATCCGGCTTGATCGAAGTCCTCAATCCCCAGGCGTTGCCCGCGGATTGGAATCACCGGCCCATCTCGCCCTGCACACGCACGATTGGCGACTTGTGGGTCCAAGAGCAGCGGTCGGCCGTGCTGTGCGTACCCAGCATCGTCGTCCCGGAAGAGTGCAACTACCTGCTGAACCCCCTCCACCCCGACTTCGATCGCATCCACATCGGTCAGCCGGTGGTCTACCGTTTCGATCCCCGCCTGGCCGGTCGCAACAGACTGCCCGTTTGACGTTGGAACATGTCAGGCCGAACGGCCGCAGGGTAACCCCCTTCGGTTCTGAATACGGCGTTGGCTGTATTGACGCTGCGCCCTCATTTCGTCAAAAAAGACTACAATCGGGCGCTTTCCGGCATCCGCTTCGGCTTCGATCCTTCAACTCATACGCCCGTTGACATAGATCGACCGCATACGCGGAACATCCACCATTGCTGTTTCCTGCCGGAGGTACCGATGTCCGAACGCTCCTTCCTGTCCGCCCTGCGCTTCTTTCGCCCAAAGGGACCCGAACATGGCTGCAAGGAGGAAAAAAGCAACGACCAATGGGTGCAGGTCCGCTGCGGCCAGCGCGAATGGGAGCACTTCTACCGCCGGCGGTGGCAGTACGACCGCAAAGTGCGTTCCACACACGGGGTCAATTGCACCGGTTCGTGTTCGTGGGATGTCTACGTCAAAAACGGTATCGTGGTCTGGGAAACCCAGTGCACCGACTATCCGCCCTGCGGGGAGGGCTTTCCCAATCACGAGCCGCGCGGCTGTCCGCGCGGGGCCTCCTGTTCGTGGTATACCTACAGTCCGGTGCGCATCAAATATCCCCTGATCCGCGCATCTTTGCTGCAGATGTGGCGGTCGTCCCTGGCCCGCCATCCCGATCCGGTAGCGGCCTGGCGCAGCATCGTCGAGGATCCCGAACAGCGCCGGACCTTTCAGCGCGGGCGCGGCAAAGGCGGCTTCGTGCGCGCCGGCTGGGACGAAATGGCCACCCTCATTGCGGCCGCCCTGATCCATACGATCCAGTCCTACGGCCCGGACCGCATTTTCGGCTTCTCCCCCATTCCGGCCATGTCCATGG
>DDYQ01000233.1 GCA_002348005.1 Desulfobacteraceae bacterium UBA2230
CCTTTCGTCTCATCTGGACCAGCGTGAAGTCATGTCTTGAGCCGGGCGAATTCTCTCATCAGTTCGCGCCGGCCTTTTTCGTAGCTGGCGTTCCCTTGCTTCAGGTTGCTTTCGCCGCAGCCGTCCCACCAGACCGACGGGCTGGGGTTGTTCCGTTGGCAGATTTCCTGGGTGTTGGGGATCTTCTCAAAGATCAGCCGAAACAGCTCCCGCGCCTTCATCGTGTTGCCGAACTCGAGGCCCAGTTTCTGGAGCATGTCCAGGTCGCGTTTCTCGTTCGACAATCCTCCTGAGCCCAGCACGTTCACGCAGGCGTTCAGTTCCGGCACGCGCGCCGGGCAAGGGGCGCACATCATCCAGTCCGCCTGCCGGGCGAAAGTGATGAGGACGTCGGGGTTCTGGTGCAGGATCAGATCGAGGAGTTCCGGCAGGTTGTCGGCCTTGTACGGCGGGCGGAGGCCGCCGCCGTACTGGCAGACCGCGCACAGCAGGATGTGCGGGCGAACACGGATCGCATCGGCCTTGTGCATGGCCTCCAGCGAAACCTGCTTCTCCTGCTGCATTTCGTCAACCGGACGGGGAGGGATCACGGCATCAATCCCCTTGGCGCGTCCTCGCTGATAACAACCGCTCTGCGCCTTCGGGCATCCGGACCACGCCCCTGTTGCGGTCGCGTCGCCGCAGATATCAGCGTTCTCGTCGATCTGCGCCAGCACGCGATGCAAAAGCATCCGCGCGGGCAAGGTGCAGCCGGGAAACAGATCGAGCTTGTGCAGAATCTCCAGATCGCGCAGGCGATTGAACGCCGCACCTTCCGGTGTGTCATCCGCCGTGCCGGGGTCCTGATAGCCGAATATATCGCCGGCATTACACCGCAGCGTCACCGGTACATCGGGCTGCGCGCGCAGGCGTGCCAGCAGCGCGGCCGTGGCTGCATCGACCGCAGTCGCGTCTTCCTCGCCCTGCGCACAGATGGCGCACAGCAGGCGGAAGGGCCGCAAGGATAACTCATGGGATGTTTGCATTGATTGAACTCTCCACCAGCAGCGCTGGGATATTATGCAGATGATGCTGAGATATTGATATCCTGTCAAGGCAGCGATCAGGCACGGCAAGGTCATCCGCTATTTTCATAGCGGCAATAAATCGGGGTCGCCGGATTCAGGATCAGGTCGGCGTGCAGACAGGCGCCGCACAGGGTCATTACAGCCGCGGTCATTAATAGCTCATAGTCANNGAGTTCTCGATGTCCGCCTCGGTAAGATGCCCAGGTGGACGCAATCATCATGGGTTCCATTGCCGGAATCCCCTTTATTTACCGTGCTGCTGGAACATATAGAAATGGCCGCCGGAACATGCCGCTCATATGGTGATTGTTGTAGTTGCGCAGGGTGATATCGTTGTAACCGGGCTTGAGGTAGCCGGTCAAGTCGACATCCCAGGAAAAACTGTATTCATTGAACCACCACATATCCGCCTGCGTTCGATACTCGACCAGTCTGCCATTGACATACAACCAGGCTTTGGCGAAGAGCCCGGGGAAGCGGATATGGACCGGGCCTTTCTCCTGCCCGGGTTTCAAATCGATGCCGGTCTTGTACCAACTGTAGCCGGTAAATGACTGGCCGTCCGGGTGGAGAATTCCCTGCGCCTGGGGATAAAGGTCGGTGCGCACCTGTTCCCAGGTCATCGGGGGGTAGGCCCGGCGGGCAAAACCGGTCAATTCATTGCCATGCGCCTTCCAGAAGGTCAAGTCGGCTGGCTTGCGGGCTACCCCGCGTGGGAGTCCGGTATCGTTCGGGTCACGGAGGAAGCTCCATTCCAGCGGCAGCCTGGCGACGAGCGTCCCTTTGGCGCCATCGGTGAGGCTGGCCAACTCTTCATACATCTTCACCTCGCCCACGAACCAGGCCGGGTCGTCTTCACCCATCTTCGTCGAGATAAAGATTTCGTTCATATCACCCAGGTGTGCCCGCGCCGCGAGCCCCTGCTTCCCCAGAGCGCCGGCTTTCGCATACTCGACGTTTCGCGCCCCAGCGCGGACCATGCCCATGTAGTTGTCGATGACATCGAAGCTGTGACGGGTGAACTGCACCCGTTCGAGATACAGCCTCTCGTTGCGGGTCAGATCGTTCCGCCGCGTATACGGCTGCATGATCTGCTCGGCCGCCGCGACCTCGAGCCGGAGCAGTTCGATCAACTCGTCGGTATAGATCGCCGGGGCGACGAAGAACTCGTGCTCGGTGCAGATGGTGTTCTCCCACGCTGCGTAGATGGCGCTCCAGTAGCGGCGCATCGGCTCGGCCGCGGGGCCGTAGAACGCGGGGTAGAACTCGGCCAGCGCGGCGTCGACATCGAAGTCGGGATTCCACATGAGCTGGGCGCGGAAATACATGTTGAGGAAGATCGTCGCATAGGCGCCGCGCGATTCGGTGGTGAAGCCGAGGATGCCGGCCTTGCGATAATGCTTCACGTCCTGCCTGAACGCCTGGTGCGAGGGATTGGGCATGTCGCGCCACACCAGCATACCCTGGTCGTAATCGTAGACATACATCCGCCCGTCCATCACCTCGGCCCAGCGATACATCATCTCGCGGTATTCCTGCTTGGGTGGTGAGACCGGACTGTCCATGCCGTGAATGGGGTCGATATCGATGGGGGCCAGCACCCCGCAAAGATTACCGGCGGATTTCTCCACCTGCTGGGGGGGGATCGTTAAGTTCGTATAAATAAAGAAGGCGATCTTCGACGGGCTCTGCGGATACTTCTGCTGCAGCCGCTGACCGACACCGTTGTAGAGCGTCAGGAAGACATCGGACATCGACACATTGATGAAATACTTGTCCCACAGCCCGGCCTGCAGCTGCTCGTCCCGCTTTGAACCCGATGGCGAATAGGCGCCGTCGTTGATGCCCAGGTCGATGTTTTTACCGTCGCGGTAACGGGCGTCCACTTTCGCGGTGACATGCTCGATGACGGCGTCATCGGAGATCGGCGCGCTGAAGACGCTTTTCCCCTCCGGGATGATGTCTTTGACATATTCACCCAGTGAGTGGCCGGCATTGGGAATGCCCCGGTCCGGGTCCGGACCGCCATAACCGGAGATGTCGACCGATTTAAAGTTGCGCGCGCCAAACTCAGCATAGCCCTTTGTACTGCCCAGCCAGGCCATCACATGAAGCGGCCGACCGTCGCGGATCTCGAATGGGGAGGCGTAGGCAAAATCCAGCCGGCCAACGCTCAGGTTCTGATTCGCAGGGATGCACTCGCCGAAATCGGTTGGCAGGTACCAGCGGCATCTCCACGCATGCAGCAGGTACGAGACCGCGTGGTAATGGCCGTCATCGGTCATCCCGGCCAGGTAGACGCGGTTGCCGGCGCGCTGCACGACAATGGCGTCCGCGCGCACCGTGGGATTCTTCTTCGCCACCTCCTCCAGGCTCTTTTGCATGTCCGGTTTCGCCTTTAACGCCGCCTTACCAATCAGCAAAGCCGGTGTCGCCGCCCCGGGCACCGTCTCGACGATGGCCAATTTGGCGCCGGACATCATTTCAATGTATTTCGCCAGGTCAGTGGCCGCCCGGTATTCCCAGGAATTCCCATCCAGATTGGGCGCGATCACAATCACCGCATGGGATTTCCCGTCGGTGACGATGGCAAGGTTATTCGTCCCGGGCGTCCCGGCGACCTGCGCGCCGGCTGGCGATAGCGCAAGCACAAGGCTGGCGGTCAACAGTGTGAGGAGTATAAGATATTTCATCATGCATTTTTCCCTTCAGTCTCGCTGGCACCCTTCGATCAGTTGCCCATTGCTCCACAGGGCGAACTCCGCCTCCGGCCAGGGGCAGGCGGGAAACACCTTCAGTTCACCGGTGTAGTCCTGCATCAGCAGTTGTTGAATGGCATAGGCATAAAAGCCATGGCTGGTATGGAAGCAGGGCATACGGCCGCGCAAGCCGCTGCCGCCGAATACCTCGTTCTGCCTGTGCGTTGAGCGGTATATACTCGTCAAGATCGCCGGTGAAATGTTCGACAATCGCCTCTTTCATCCGTTACTCCTCACCTGCCCTATCACGCGCCCTTCATGAGGGCATCGAATCACGAAGGGCAGATCTCAGTTCTGCATTGCTTCTTCGCTATACGGAGCCAACCTCCTGAAAACACCGCAAATATCCGCAAAACTCCGCTTATTTCGGCGCGGCCAGCCACTCGGCCCAGGCCTCCGGATCGTTGCCGATGCGCGCGTTGAAGGTGTGTTCGAGCAGCAGCGTGGAGCGGCCCTTCAGCGGTTCGGGCAGGGTCGCGTAACGGGCAAACAGGGCACGGGTGAGTTTCGGATTGCGCTGGCGTTCGGCGGCCTGGTTGACGCCGCCGGGGTTGTTCTCCAGCAGTGCGTCCAGGCGCGCGATGAGCAGTGCGACCAGGCGCTCGTCCGCGCGACGCGAGGCCAGTTCAATGAGGGTCTGGTCGTCGGGGGGCGTCTTCAGGCATTCCGTCAGCAGCGCCTCGTTACCGGCTACGGCGTCATACAGCGCGTCGCGGAAGCGGTCGTCGGTCGCGGGGTCGCGCAGCAGGGTGAGGCAGCGCGGCGGATCGATTGCCG